>CAZKJC010000064.1:0-11134 GCA_964552995.1 uncultured Ruminococcus sp. | reverse complement strand
AGCGGAACGCAGTTCCGCGGAGCTTTCACGGCGGGCTAGCGCCGACTTGTTCGGCGCGGAGCGAAAAATTTTTTTAGATCAGGAGGATATATGAGTATCTGGCAAGAGGACAGGCGCTCGATAAAGAGCTTTGATAGTTTAAGAGGGAATATCACGGCGGACGTGCTGGTGATAGGTGGAGGAATGGCGGGGCTTCTGACGGCTCGGATGCTCTCCGCGGCGGGCGCGGACGTAGTCCTGACGGAGCAGGGCAGGCTCTGCGGCGGGGTCACGGGGAACACCACCGCGAAGATAACCTCGCAACACGGGCTGATATATGACAAGATCACGAGGAGATACGGCGCGAAGCGGGCGCTGATGTACCTGCGCGCCAACGAAAACGCGCTGCGGCGCTACCGCGAGCTGTGCGGGAAAATGATCGACTGCGACTTTGAGGAGCTCCCGTCGTTTGTGTATTCCCTGCACGACAGGGAGGCTCTGGAGGCGGAGACCGCCGCGCTGAACCGCCTGGGTTATCCCGCGCGGCTTGTCGCGGACGTTCCCCTGCCCTTTCCCACCGCGGGGGCGGTAAAATTCCCGCGCCAGGCGCAGTTTGACCCGCTTAAATTCGCGGCGGGGATAACCAAGGGCTTCAGGGTCTTTGAGCACACCAAGGTGCTGGAGCTTTCCCCCCACCGCGCCGTTACGGACAAAGGGAGGATCACCGCCAAAGCGACGGTATGCGCGACCCACTTTCCGCTTATAAACAAGCACGGCAGCTATTTTCTGAAAATGTACCAGCAGCGCTCCTATGTGCTGGCGCTGACCGCCGAAAAGGTCCCCGATCTGGGTGGAATGTACGTTGACGAGGCGGAGAACGGGCTTTCCTTCCGCAATTACGGAAGCTACCTTCTTCTGGGCGGAGGGGGACACCGCACCGGAAAGCCGGGCGGCGGCTGGCGCAAGCTGTCCGATCTCGCCTACAAATACTACCCCGACCTTAAAGAGGAATACCGCTGGGCAACGCAGGACTGCATGACCCTCGACGGCATTCCCTACGTCGGGCGCTATTCCGCGAACACCCCCGATTTCTATGTGGCGACAGGCTTCAACAAATGGGGAATGACCTCCTCAATGGCGGCGGCGCTGCTGCTCACCGACATGATAAGAGGGCGAAAAAACGAGTTTGAGCCGCTTTTCTCCCCCTCGCGCAGCATGGTCCTGCCGCAGCTCGCGCTGAACGCCCTCGAAGCCGCAACAAACCTGCTGACCCCCTCGGAGCACCGCTGCCCTCACATGGGCTGCGCGCTGAAATGGAACCCGCAGGAGCGGACATGGGACTGCCCCTGCCACGGCTCCCGCTTCGACGCGGACGGAAATCTGCTTGATAACCCCGCAACGGACGGCATAAAATTTTTTTGAATTTGGATCTCATGCCGCTCTTTGCGGGCGTTGCTTTGCTGCGGTCACTTTATGTTGCTCTTGCCAAATGATTTAAATTTGAATTTTCCGCACCGTGAACTCAACCGCTGCGCGGTGGAGTTCACTAGCTCGCCGCGAAAGCGCAGCCCGCTTCGCGGGCTGCGCTTCCCAAGTTTTGTGCAAAAAGCCACACAATACTTTAAGCATTCACAATCATATTGCACAAAACTTTTCGGCTTGCGGAAAATTCCTGCGGGGGCTTTTTGTTGCTCTTGGCGTGGGTTGCTTGGCTGCGGGGGCTTTATGTTGCACTTCGCGTGCGTTGCTTTGTCTGTGGGAGCTTTTTGTTGCTCTGTGCTGACGGAGCTTTTTTTATTATACCCCATAATGTTCTTTTTTGTCAAGACATGAAAATATGCAGACAATTACAGTCTGCGCCGCCCTATAATGTAAAAAGGCAGACAGCCTGAAAAATATATGGAGGCAGACAAATGAAAGACAAATTAAAGCAAACATTGAAAAAAATCTCTGCGGAGCAGTTTTTCGACGAGCACAACCGCAGTTTTATAGAGTTTGGCGAGCTTTTCACCAAAAAGCTGACAGACGAGGAGCTTGTGACGGCTCTCGCGGAAAAGGACCTCGAAAAGCTGGCAAAGGTTTTCAAGCTGGTGTTCGATATGCTGCGGGAGAACGGCGGGGATAACGACGACGCTCTGCAAAAGCTGATAGAAGCCTGCACAGAGCTCGACAGTGAAAGCGATTAGAGGAACATAAGCGACCAGAAGCCAAAGCAGTGTTAGCAAAAATCAACAAAACGCCCACGCATCAGAATTTCAAAAAGTCGCGCATTTGCCGAACGGCAAATGCTGCGCGGTTCCCGCAATCGACCGCAAGGAGTGAACGAAGTGAGCGACTGAGGATCGCTTGCGGGAATTTTGAAATTCTTTTAAATAATTTAATTCTCGTCAACATAACTTAACTGCATAATAGCTTAGGTCAACAAAAAGCGACCGCAGCCAAAGCAGTGGCAGCAAAAATCAACAAATCGCCCACGAATCAAAATTTTCCGCGAGAGCCTGCCGCAGCGAACGCAGCGAAGCGGAGTGAGCTGGGGTAGGCGGGTCGCGGAAAATTTTTTTAAAATAAGGAGTAAAGATGAGGTTTTCACCAAAGCAGAAAGAAGCATTAAAGCTGCTTAAAAACGGCGGCTTAAAGCGGCTTAATATATTTGAGGGGAGCGTGCGCAGCGGCAAGACCTTTATATCGATGGTGATATGGGGATTGTGGGTAGCGCGCTCGCCAAAGGACAGCTCCTACCTTATGTCGGGAAAGACGATGAACACGCTCAAGCGCAATGTTCTCGAGCCTATGACGGAGATATTCGGGAGCCGATTTACTTATAATACGTCAAAAAAGGAAGCGCGGCTTTTCGGCAGGCGGATATACTTAGAGGGCGCGGCGAACGCGGGCGCGGAGGGCAAGATACGCGGCATGACCCTCCGCGGCGCGTATTGCGACGAGCTTACGCTGTTCGACGAGGGATTTTTTGTAATGCTGCTCTCCCGCCTTTCGGAGCGGGGCGCGAAGCTCATCGCCACCACCAACCCCGACAATCCCGCCCATTGGGTAAAGCGGGATTATCTTGATAATCCGAAGCTCGACCTGCTGTCGATGAGCTTCACTCTCGACGATAATATTTTTCTCCCACCGGAGTATATCGAGTCGCTCAAAAGCGAGTTCTGCGGGGTATTTTACGACCGCTTTATTCTGGGGAAATGGGTAGCCGCCGAGGGCAGAGTTTACGAGAGCTTCTCCAAAAAGAATGTTATTTCCGCGCAGGAGATGGCGGAAAAGCTCGCCGAAAACAAGCTGATACATTCCGCGGTGGGAGTGGACTACGGCGGCAACGGCAGCGCCAGCGCCTTTGTGCACGTCGGCTTTGACGCGGGGTATAAGAATATGTATATCCTCTCGGAGTATTACGACAAAAAGAACCGCTCCGCCGAGAGCCTTATTTCCGCCTTTTCGGAGTATATCTCCCGCGAAAAGGAGCATTTTCCCGCTCTTAACGAAGCCTATTGCGACAGCGCCGAGCAGCTTCTTGTAAAGAGCTTCCGACGGTCGGTAAAGATCGAGGTGAAGAACGCCCGCAAAAAGCCGATCAACACGCGCATAAATATGCTAAACCGCCTTATTTCGGCGGGGCGGCTGTGGGTGAGCGAGGACTGCCCGCACCTGATAGAAGCCCTCGAGACCGCCGTCTGGGACGAGCGCGACATACATAAGGACGTCCGCCTTGACGACGGAAGCACCAATATCGACAGCCTGGACGCTATGGAGTACGCCTTTGAGACCTACGAGCGGAAGCTGTTCGGATTTTAAAAGCAAATCCCCCCAGCCTTTCGGTTGGGGGAAAGTTAAAACATATCAACTTCGGACATATGTTATGCTTTAGTTAAATACCACATCGATCTCGCCGGTTTTCTTGCTTTTTTTATCACATACAGAAAAGTCCTTTTCAATAAACATTTTATAAGCACGGTTGGCGATTATTTTAGTTTCTACAAGATCAATAGTGGCATTTAGCCCCGCACCTGCAAGCGGAACGATCCTTCCAAGCTTAATAAGCCCTTTTTCACTGAACTTGCTTATAAGCTTTATCCCAACCTTTTGATTTATTTTTATCAAGACCTTATCGGGGATTTTCTCAATCGCGCTGCGAGCCAAACTTTCACAAATCTTTACACCTGCACTTTTTAAAATGTTGGTTACACTCAGACCTGCCAAACACGCAAAAATAAATGTCTGAACCTCGTCGTCGTTAAGATCAAATCCACCCATATAGGCGGTGCACTGTATCATTCTTATTTGAATATAAAGTACGCTTATAGCATTTGCAGGTAATGTTAAAGGCATAGTAAACAAGCCGCCCAAACCTGTGACAAATCCCGATGTGGTGCACTTTGCTATCTGGGTATTGAGCATGGCTTTTGCAGCGCGTGAAACGTCGCCATCTTTTTTATTCAAATAATCTTGGGCAATTTCCTCGATTGGCTTGTTTTTTGGCAAAAAGCCATCTAAGGATTTTTGATACAGATAGTCTAATCCATTTATTATACCGCTCGGAGAAACCTTTTCTCCTTTCTGTTGATCTGCCGCGAAATCCTCCGATACATCTCCTGTTTCGTCAATAAAATCATCAAATTCATTTATTTCCATAATATTCACCTTTCTAAAATTAACACTATAATAATATTAGTCAACATATCGACTAATATTATTATAGTCGATATGTTGACTAATGTCAATAGCTTTTCAGTTCATAAATGATATAATTGTACAAATATACAAAAAGGGAAGTGATAATCTGTGAATTTTGGCGAACGCATGAGAATCCTGCGGGAAAAGCACGAATACACTCAACAATATGTCGCGGATTATCTCAAAACCACCCAAAGCTACTACGCCCAATACGAAAACGGACATCGGCAGATACCCTTTGAGCGCATGGTGGAGCTGGCGCGGTTATACGGCGTTTCACTGGACTACCTGGCGGGCTTCACCGACGATATCAACCGCAAGCAGAAATAATTGCAACTCTATTCAATATCAATTTTCAAATCCGGGTTTGTGAATGAAAAATCCCCCGCCGAAGCGGGGGACATATTATTCAAGCCGCGAATTACTTGTTCCAGTCGTACAGCTTGCGGATCTCCGCGCCTACCTTTTCAAGCTCGTGCTCCGCTTCGATGCGGCGGCACGCGTTGAAGTGCAGTCTGCCGGTCTTGTTCTCGTTGATCCACTTGGAAGCGAATGTGCCGTCCTGGATCTCGGTGAGAACCTTCTTCATCTCCTTCTTGGTCTCCTCGGTGATAAGGCGCTTGCCTGTCTCGTAATCGCCGAACTCCGCGGTGTCGGAGATGGAATATCTCATCATGCTGAAGCCGCCGCTGAAGATAAGGTCAACGATGAGCTTCATCTCGTGAATGCACTCGAAATAAGCGTTCTGAGGATCGTAGCCCGCTTCAACCAGCGTCTCAAAGCCCGCCTTCATCAGAGCGGTAACGCCGCCGCAAAGGACAGCCTGCTCGCCGAAGAGGTCGGTCTCGGTCTCCATCTTGAAAGTAGTCTCGAGAACGCCCGCTCTCGCGCCGCCGATACCCGCAGCGTATGCCAGACCGGTGTCGAGCGCTCTGCCGGTAGCGTCCTGGTGAACCGCAACCAGGCAGGGAACGCCTCTGCCTACCTTGTACTCCGAGCGAACGGTGTGACCTGGGCCCTTGGGAGCGATCATGATAACGTCAACGTCGGCAGGGGGAACGATAAGTCCGAAGTGGATATTGAAGCCGTGCGCGAACATCAGCGTCTTGCCCGCGGACAGGTTGGGGAGAATGCTCTCCCTGTACAGATCAGCCTGCTTCTCATCATTGATAAGTATCATGATGATGTCGGCTTTCTTAGCCGCGTCAAAGGCGGTGAGAACCTCAAAGCCGTCCTCCTCTGCCTTCTTCCAGCTCTTGGAGCCCTCATACAGACCTACAACGACCTTAACGCCGCTGTCCTTGAGGTTCTGCGCGTGAGCGTGTCCCTGGCTTCCGTAGCCTACGATCGCGACTGTCTTGCCCTCCAACAGGGACAGGTTGCAGTCCTCGGAATGATACATCTTTGCCATTTTAATATTTCTCCTTTCAGAAATATGTTTTATTTCGACGCTTACTTTTAAGCGAGGATAGGTTAATGTTCGTGCTCGTCTATACTATCTCATATTCCGAGCCTAATTCTTCCTGTAATCTTCTGTGTGCTTCGGCTTTCCTTGCTTCAAAATCCCGCTCTTGCTCATCGGTCCACGGAGACGGACCGCCTGGGTCGCTCCAATCCAGACTATCATCATGCTCCATACCCAGATCAAACAGGAGCTTGATCAGATCTTCGGAAACAGGCAGCTCGCGAATATTGACATTGTAGCCGTATTTATCTCTTGCAGCATCATTCTGAGACCAAAGACAGCTGCAGCACTCCTCGGAATTGCCCCATTCAAACCAGAACGCAAATTTATATTTTGCCATATCCTAACCACCTTAACGTCAGCTATATCCTTACGGTAGCCTCGCCCTTTTGCATGGCTATCGTGCCCGTGCGGACTATCTCCTTGATACCGTAGGGGCGGAGCAGCTCCTCAAAATTATCCAGCCGCTGCTGGCTGTCCGAAAGCTCTATCGTCATAGAATTTGCGCAGATGTCGGAAATTTTCCCCTGCGCCAGTTCCACAATGCTTATTATCTCGGGGCGCTGCTTGGGCGTGCAGCTCACCTTTATCAGCACAAGCTCGCGCGACACCATGCTTTCCTGCGACAGGGTCTTTACCTTTATAACGTCTATCAGCTTGTTGAGCTGCTTTTCTATCTGCTCGAGGGTGTAGGCGCTGCCGTCCGCCACTATCGTCATTCGCGACACGTTTTCGTCGTCCGTCACGCCCACCGCCAGGCTGTCTATGTTAAACCCGCGGCGCGCGAAAAGCCCCGCTACTCTCGCGAGAACGCCCGCGTGATTTTCCACCAGAACGGAAATTGTATGTTTCATGCGTTTCACCCGACCTCCCACGTTAAAGTATCGTCTTTTCAAATTCCTCTACCGCTACCTCAATAAGAAAAGGCTTCGGAGAAGCTATCATACGCTGTATCGCGCCGTCTATCATATCTTCGTTATCACAAAGCACGGTCTCAATGCCGTATGCCTCGGCGATCTTGGTATAGCTCGGACTGCCGTCCAGCGATACCGCCACGCGTCTGCTGCCGTAGGCTTTCTCCTGGAGCTCCCGCACCATTCCGAGGTAATTATTGCGCATAACTATCACCTTGATGTTGATATTATGCTGTATCGCCGTGGCAAGCTCCATCATCTGCATCTGAAACGAGCCGTCGCCGCACACCGCCACTACCTCCGCGGAGGGGTCTGCCGCCTTTGCGCCGAGCGCCGCGGGTATCGCGTACCCCATCGTGCCCATTCCGCCCGAGGTCAGGAACCGCCCGTCGTTTATCGTTATATTCGCGGCAGTCCACATCTGGTTCGAGCCGACGTCCGCCACAACTACCGAATGGGCGGGGAGATACTTGTCCAGCGTCTTTATAAACAGCTTGGGGTTGACATAGCCCTTTGCCGCGGGTTTTGCGGGAGTTTCGGTGCGGTATTCGTCCAGCGTTTTCCTCCACTCCGAATGCTCCTGCTTGTCCGTAAGCTGCTCAAGAAGCTGCCCGAGCACAAGCGTCAGATCGCCTACAATGGGAACGTTTACGCCGATATTCTTGCCTATCTCGGCGGGGTCTATATCAATATGGACTACCTGCAAGTCCTCACGCTCTTTCATGGCGGCTATCGAGCGGTCGCCTACCCTTGCGCCGAGAAGTATCAGCGTGTCACAAGAATTTATCGCCATGTTAGCCGACTTGCAGCCGTGCATTCCTATCATTCCGTAATACAGCGGGCTGTCCGTAGAGATCGCTCCCAGACCCATCATGGTGGACACCACGGGGATATCCAGGCGCTGAGCAAGCTCCCTCATAAGCCCTACGGCTTCGCCCGTGAAAAGTCCGCCGCCCGCCAGTATAAGCGGCTTTTTGGCGGAAAGTATGGCGTTCACAGCCCTCTTTACCGACAATCCGTTGCCCGTGGTGCTGGGGCGGTACGACCGTATATCCACCGTTTCGGGGTACTCGAAATCTATCTCCGCGGTCTGCACGTCTACCGGCACGTCTATCAGCACCGGTCCGCGCCGACCAGTGCCCGCTATATAGAACGCTTTCTTGAACACCTCCGCGGTGTCCTCGGGGCGCTTCAACAGATAACTATGCTTGACAAAGGGCTCCGCGGAGCCGGTTATATCCGCCTCCTGGAACACGTCGCGCCCGAGCTGGTCGGAGTTCACCTGCCCCGTGATGACTACCATCGGCACGGAATCCATGTACGCCGTCGCTATCGCCGTGATAAGATTCAGCGCGCCGGGTCCCGACGTCGCAATCGCTACCGCGGGCTTTCCGCTGATACGCGCGTACCCGCTCGCCGCGTGCCCGCCGTTCACCTCGTGCCGCACCAGAACGTGCTCTATCTCCGTATTGTTCAACTCATCATAAAACGGGCATATCGCCGCGCCCGGATACCCGAAAACGGTGGCTATCCCCTCCGCCTTAAGGCACTCTACCATCGCTTTCGCGACCGTCATTCGAGCCATATTTTTCTCCTTATTTCAAAAAAATTTTTTGCGACCCGCCCGCCACGGCTCACTCCGCTTCGCTCCGTTCGCCGCGTCGGGCTCCCGCAAAAAATTTTGCTGCGTGGGCTTTATATTGCTTTTGGCGAGCGTTGCTTGCTGCGGGGGATTTATGTCGCTCTTTGCGGGCGTTGCTTTAGTGTGTGGGCTTTATGTTGCTCTTTGCGAGCGCTGCTTGGCTGCACCCACATAACGTTGCTCTTGGCAAATGATTTAAATTTGAATTTTCCGCACCGTGCAGTTTTCCGCTATGCGGAAAATTCCTGCGTGGGCTTTACGCTGCACTTGGCTCGCGTTGCTTGGCTGCGCGGGCTTTATTTTGCTCGTTTCTTCTTGAACGCTGCCAGAGCTATCTTTATAAGCTGATATACTCCCGTCGCTCCCATCAGTGCAAATCCACAAAAAGCTATACCGCCGAACGTGTAGACAGCGCCGAGATTTTCCGCGTTGTCAAGCACTGCCGTCGGAAACAATCCGACAACTCCCGCTATCATCAAAACCGAAGCCGCAAGCCTTATCTTAAACATAATTTGCTCCAAAATCTATTTTAATACAAAATTTTCCGCCTCAACATTATGCCGCCGTAGCTTTTATATAAGCCATTACTTTAATTATACCAAACGCCGCGTACCTTGTCAAGCAATATTTTCCACAAAATGACTTCACCGAGGTTGAAAGTATGTGTATGCTTTTACGGCAATTACGATCTCCCGCGAAAACCCGCCGTTGCCGTCCGATGTCAGTTTTCAACATTCAGAACGCCCTTAGGGTCTACCTTTTCGGGGATAAGCTCATACATGGCGTTTGTCGCGGTCTCCGTCAGATCGTAGCGATACCAGCTGCCGTCGTCCTCCGTCTGCATCCACACCATAACGCCGCTCCAGCCCTTTTCATAGGACGTCCGATATACCTCGGTCAGCGACATTCCGTAGCCCTTTTCCTGGTCGTTGCTCGTTTCGCCGATCATGCAGGGCTTATCCGTGATCAGTCCGTACTCCTCGGGCGTAACGTCAAACGGAAAGCCCAGTCCCGACTGCTTCATCCACAAATAGAAATGCGGGCTGTAAAAGTCCATATACGAATCCTCAAGCCCCGTAAGCTCTTTCAGATACTCATCGGAGATCATGTCGCCGTTGAAATTCGGGGAGTTGTACTTTATCATCGCCATTCCCACCGTTACGGGCGTTGAGCAGGTCTGATGTACTACCGAGGCGCATTTTCCGAAGAAATATGACAGATCCTCCCACTTGAGCTGCCCGCACTCCGTGTTTTCATGGACCCAGTCCGGCTCGTTCATTAAATCTATCGAGAACAGGTAGGGCTGCTCGCCGTAGCGCTCGCAGAACTCCTTGACGTAGCGCTCCGCGAAGCTGTCCGCGGACTCCTTGGTGTTTATCATCGTCCGCCAGCGCTCCGCGCTGCCGCTGTCCTTGAAGTGATCGAACGACGACAGGGTCGCCATAATATACACCTTATGCTTGTTGGCGATCTCAAACAGCTTGTCCAGGTCCTCCCAATGGCTGTCGTTGATCTTCAGCACGCTGCCGTCCGCGCGGAGCTGCACGACGCTCTCGCCGTTGCAGTTGAGCCATATCCTGGTGGCGTTTATCCCGTCCGAGGCAAGCTGCGCAAAGGTCTGATCCCAGAAATCATAATCCATATTCCCGATAAAATCATTCCAATGATGCCAGGGAGTGTTTACGCCGTTTATCCACAGTTCCTTGCCGTCTACCATGAATTTGCTCCCCTCAATATACACCTTGGCGGAGGGGTCGGCTTCCTCGGTTCCCGACGGCTCCGACGTGCCCGCTTCGGCGGTTATCGAGGTATCCCCCGAGGACTCGGGGACGTTATTTTTGCAGCCAGCGGTCAGTATTACCGCCGCCGTCAGGGCTATGGCTGTGAGTTTCTTGATCATCTTGTTCATAATATTCTCCTGATTTAAAAAAGTTTCCGCGACCTGCCCGCAAATCGCTTAATGGTACGGGTTTATGTGGATTTGGTCTGCGGATTTAAAGAAAATCGGTTTTTAAAACCTCGAAATTTGCGTTAACCATGCGGGTTCAGAGGGATTTTTCACACCGATTTTCCCGCCGTTTTTTCCTTAAAAACAGACGAAATGCGACAACAAAGCCGTTTTCGCGAGGGCTGCTGTTGGGATACGGTTCACCGACATTCACAACAAACGTGTCAACCGTGCGGGTTCGCGGCGATCTTAGCGGTGGTTTTTCGGCGTTTTTGGCTTGATGTCATCCGACGCGGAGTTATCGCAATTGATGTTTCCTTAGATATATTAGCACATTTTGGCAATAATATCAATAGGAAAAATGTTTTTTTTGAAATTTTACTAAAGTTAAAGTATAGCAACATAAAGCCCACGCAGGAAAGCAACGCGAGCAAAGAGCAACGTCAAGCCCGCGCATCAGAATTTCAAAAAGTGCGCATTTGCCTTAATGGCAAATGCTGCAC
>CAZKJC010000063.1:0-11134 GCA_964552995.1 uncultured Ruminococcus sp. | reverse complement strand
GCCGACAGATTTTTCGTCAGATTGTACAAGTTCGACGCCGGCGGGCTGACGCCCGTCAAGGAGAACTTGTGTAATATGACGGAAAATATGCAAGCAAGCGAACGGCAAAGGCGTTAGCCGTTAATTGTGCGGTGGTACCTTATATATATTGCTCGGTTCTACATTTTAAAAAACCGAAACAGGTGATTTTATGGACGAGAAAAAAAGACAGAAGCTGATGAAAATTTTCAGGGTCGTGGCGCTTATTCTGGCGATCGTCATGATACTTGGAATAATCATTCAAAGCTTCATATAAACTTTTGCCCGAAAGGATATCAACTTATGGGATTATTTTACAACAATAACGTGGCGGGATCGGGAGTATCAAAGAACGGACCGCAGAAAAAGCCTTTTTTCCGTTTCTGGGAGATGTTCGCGAATAAATTCTGGACATTTTTCAAAATAAATCTGATCTACTTCCTTTTCTGTATCCCGATAGTCACATTCGGTCCCGCGACCGCGGCAATGACGGCTCTTTCGCGGAATATCTACCTTGAGCGCCCGCAGTTTATCTTCCACGATTTCTGGGCGGCGTTCAAGAAAAATTTCAAGCAGTCGTTCATGGTAGGTATGGTCGACATTTTTGTGATGGGGCTTTCCGTTTTCAGTTATGTATTTTACACCGCGAATATTGACAACGGAAACGGCTATTGGTTTTTCTACGCGCTCACGATGGCGGCGCAGGTCATTTTTCTGATAATGAATTTTTTTATTTATCCGCAGATCGTAGCGCTGAATCTGAAAATGAGCTCAATAATCAAAAACTCCGTTATACTTACGTTTGTCAATTTAAAGGGAAATCTTATCACGCTGGCTGTTTTTCTTCTTTACGGGTATGTGGTATTCTTTTCGGGGATCGGGATATATGTGATCACTCTCGCTCCGCTTGTGCCGTTTGCGTGGCTGTCGTTCCTGGAGGTATTCTGCTGCTATCCCGCGATACAAAAGTTTATTATCAATCCATTTTATGAGGCTCGCGGTGAGCGCAATCCCGAGCTGCCCGATATCGACGATAACGAAAATGTTATTTTTGAGGACAAGGGCGGCAGCGAGGAACCCATAAATATCAAGCAAAACGACAAAAAGGGCAAGATCATAAAGTGAGCTTTCGGCGCGGAGAGTATCCGCGTCTCCGCTTGTACGATAAGGTACAGCGACATCAGGCACACGCGTCCGAATTTCAAAAAGCGCGATCTGCCAAATTCCAATTTAAAGCAATACCGCCAAAGACCGCGCTGCGCGCTTTGTACGGCAATTGCCTTAAATCATTTAATTTTCGTCAACATAAAGCAACGCCCGAAAAGAGCGACACAAAGCCCACGCATGAAATTTTTCGCGAGAGCCTGCCGCGTTTCACTTCGCGCAGTGAAGTGAAACGCGGCAGGCGGGTCGCGGAAAATTTCTTTGAGATCATTCGCGGAAAATTTCAAATTTAAAAAAGGAGGAAATATGTCGAAAATAGTTGTTTTTGATCATCCCCTGATAAAGCATAAGATCACGCTGCTGCGTGACTGCACAACGGGGACGAGGGATTTCAGGATACTTATTGAGGAGATAGCGGCGCTTATGGGGTACGAGGCGCTGCGCGATCTGCCGTTGGAAATGACGGAGATCAAGACCCCTATTGAGACAACCAAGGCTCCCGTACTGGCGGGAAAGACCATCGCGGTCATTCCGATACTGAGGGCGGGGCTGGGTATGGTCAAGGGGCTGCTGACTCTTGTGCCGACGGCTAAGATAGGGCATATCGGTATGTACCGCGACCCGGAGACCTGTCTTCCCAAGGAGTATTACTGCAAGCTGCCCGAGAATATTGAGGAGCGCACCTGCATAATACTCGATCCCATGCTGGCAACGGGCGGCTCGGCGAGCGCGGCGGTGGAGCTGCTGAAATCAAAGGGTGCAAAGAATATCAAGTTTATGTCGATACTTGCCGCGCCCGAGGGGCTCGCGGCGCTTATAAGAAATCATCCCGATATAGAGATATACTGCGGACAGCTTGACAGAAAGCTGAACGAGGATAAGTATATCGTCCCTGGGCTGGGCGACGCGGGCGACAGGATATTCGGAACGATCTGACATTCGGCGAGTGTAAAATATGCTTATTTATTACTTTGTAAGCTTATTTAAGGCTACAATGCGGGAAAAAATATTCGGTTAAGTAAACGTTTTTTCAAAATCCGCTTGAAATTCCGAGAATAGTATGGTATAATAAACGCAAGCGTTTATAAGGCGAAACCGAAAACGCGGCGGCAGCTCCCACGGTATAGACGGTATGGAACGGGTCCTGCCCAATAATTGCAAACGAGGATCAAAAATGTCATCAAGTGTTATTATCGGAACCCAATGGGGCGACGAGGGCAAGGGAAAAATAATAGATATAATGGCGGCTAAAGCCGACGTGGTAGTACGCTCAAGCGGCGGAAACAACGCTGGTCACACCGTCGTTCACGGAAACGAGGTGTACAAGCTGCACCTGCTCCCCTCGGGAATACTCTACCCCAACGCCCTTTGCCTTATAGGCAGCGGAGTGGTCGTTGACCCCGCCGTGCTGCTGGAGGAAATATCCGAGATGCAGAAAAGAGGCGTGTCCTGCGATAATCTGCGGATAGACGCAAGGGCGGATATCATTATGCCGTGGCACAGATATCTGGACAAGCTGACGGAGGAATTCAAGGCAAAGCAGACCGGCGTGAACGTCGGCACTACGGGGCGCGGGATAGGTCCGTGCTACACCGACAAGGACGAGCGCATAGGTATCCGTATGTACGATCTCTGTCACCCCGAATGCCTGAAAAAGCTCGTGAAGAACACGGGAGAGCTGAAAAATCTCATTATCGAAAAGGTATACGGCGGAACGCCCTTTGATCTGGAGCAGGTCTACGAGGAATACAAGGCATACGGCGAAAAGCTGGCTAAGTATATGGACGATGTTTCGGTCATCACCTTTGAAGCCTGGAAAGCGGGCAAAAAGGTACTGTTTGAGGGCGCGCAGGCTACGCTGCTGGATATAGATTTCGGAACGTACCCCTTTGTCACCTCCTCTCACCCCATCGCGGGCGGAGCTTGCGTGGGCACGGGAATAGGTCCTAAAATGATAGACGAGGTAATAGGCGTAGGCAAGAGCTACACCACCCGCGTGGGCAACGGTCCTTTCCCCACGGAGCTCAACGACGAAACGGGCAAAGAGATACGCGAGCGCGGCGGCGAGTACGGAGTTACCACGGGACGTCCACGCAGAACGGGCTGGTTTGACGCGGTTATCATGCGGCACGCGGTGCGCGTGAACGGACTTACCTCTCTCGCGATAAACAAGCTGGATACGCTTTCGGGATTCCCCGTGCTCAAGGTCTGCACGGCTTATAAAACCGACGACGGAAGAGTACTCAACGACTTCCCCGTTACCCTTGAGGAGCTGGAGAAATGCAGTCCCGTCTACGAGGAGATAGAGGGCTATGACGAGGACATCGTGGGGTGCAGGAGCTACGACGAGCTTCCCGAAAAGTGCAGGGCTTATATAGCGCGTCTTGAGGAGCTTTGCGGCTGCCCGATCTCGATAATCGGCACGGGTCCCGGCAAAGACGACGTTATTTTCCGGTGATATATGAGGATCATATTTATCGGCGATGTGGTCGGCGGCGCGGGCTGCGAAGCGCTTGAAGCTGAGTTGTCCTCAATAAAGCGGGAATACGGCGCGGATATCGTGATAGTAAACGGAGAGAACTCCGCAGAGGAAAACGGGATAGACCCCCGCTCGGCGCAGCGTATATTTGATTCGGGCGCTGATGTGATAACAACGGGAAACCATGTTTTCCGCAAGCGGTCGATAAACGAGCTGCTGGAAACAAGCGAAAGGATAATACGTCCCGCGAATTACGGCGAGGACGCTCCGGGACGCGGCTTGTGCGAGCTTGATCTCGGAGCGTATCGGGTCGCAGTGATAAATCTTCTCGGCACGACTTATCTTCAGCCGATAGACAATCCCTTCAAATACGCGGACAAGCTGTTATCGGAGACCGACGCGAAAATAATTATTGTGGATTTCCACGCGGAGGCGACCTCCGAAAAACGCGCGATGGGCTTTTATCTCAGCGGCAGAGTTTCCGCGGTGCTGGGAACTCACACCCATGTGCAGACGGCGGACGAGCAGGTGATCGACGGTACGGGGTATATCACGGACGTGGGAATGACCGGTCCGCGGGATTCGGTCCTCGGGGTCGACAAGGATATAATTATCGAGAAATTCCTCAGCTACTGCCCGCAGAAGCATATTTTCGCCGGAGGCGACTGCGAGATCAACGGCGTTTGTCTTGACGTTGACGTCAAAAGCGGCAAATGCGCCTCTATCGAGCGAATCAGAAAAAATTATCCCAGAAAAATAGAGCGTATGCTCTAATATATATAAAAACGGGCGTCGCTGAAAAATCAGAGATACCCAAACGGTAAAAACAGACAATTACGAAGAAAGGCAGAGCAGGCAAAACTGTTCTGACAGGTGAGCAATCATGGAAGTTGTAAAGGTTTCAGCACATTCTGTACCTAAGTCCGTTGCGGGAGCCATTGCGGCTGTTATCCGCGAGAAAAACGAGGTCGAGGTCCAGGCGGTCGGCGCGGGCGCGGCGAATCAGGCTGTAAAATCCATCGCGATAGCAAGAAGCTATATGGCGCTGGTCGGCGTTGATCTGATCTGTATTCCCGCTTTCGCTACCGTTGAAATAGACGGCGAGGAAAGAACGGCTATAAAATTCATTGTTGAGCCGAGGTAATATTTATACTAATTGTCAATTCGCGACTTCGGTCAACAATTAGTATTAAAAACAAAACACGGCGTTTTTTCGCCGTGTTTTGTTATATTGCCATAATACCGATTCGGAGAAAATATGAAAAAGATCCTTTTTATCGCAACGGGAGGGACTGTCTCCTGCGGTCAGACAGAGCTTGGACTTACTCCGAAGCTTGGCGCGGACGAGCTGCTGGAGCTTGT
Organism: uncultured Ruminococcus sp.; assembly: GCA_964552995.1. Lineage (GTDB taxonomy): Bacteria > Bacillota > Clostridia > Oscillospirales > Ruminococcaceae > CAG-115. The sequence continues at coordinate 6,111 of CAZKJC010000063.1, read as the reverse complement.
TCCGGAGCTTGCGGGAGCTTGTGATATATCGTCTGTACAGCCCTTTTCGCTCGACAGCACAAATATGACGCCGCGGGAATGGGAGATTCTGGCAAAGCTGATACGGGATAACTATAACAGCTTCGACGGCTTTGTGATAACTCACGGCACCGATACCATGGCTTACGGAGCGGCGGCGCTGTCCTGCCTTATACAAAACAGCCGCAAGCCCGTTATTTTTACGGGAAGCCAGCGCTCCCCCGCCGCGGAGAACTCCGATGTGAAAAGAAATCTTCGGGACGCGCTGATGTGTGCGCTTGATGAGAACGCCCGCGGCATCGAAGTGGTTTTCAGCGGCAGGATCATAGACGGGCGGCGCGCCTGCAAGCTGTACACCCGCGACCTTGACGCATTCCGCAGCATAAACGGCGAGGATATCGGCAGTATCACGGAGGACGGCAGTGTAATTGTCGCTGCCCGTGACCTTGACGGAGAAACCGTATTTTACGACAGGCTGGACGATCGGGTCGCGATGATCAGGCTGACCCCGGGAGCGCCCGCGGGAATATTTGATATTGAGGGCGCGGGAGCGGTAATTATCGAGAGCTACGGCGCGGGCGGACTTCCAGAGATGTACGGCGGCAAGCTCGCGGAGCTTATCGGAAAAGGAATTTATGTAATAATGAGCACACAGGTGCTTTACGGCGGGAGCGATCTCGCGCTGTACCGCGTGGGGCGGGTCATCAAGGAAAAATACGATCTGCCCGAAACGGGCGATATGACCGCGGAATACGCGGTGATGAGGGCGATGTGGGCGCTCGCCTACTCAAAGGACTTCGCAGGATTCAAGCGGCTTTTTGTCGGGAGGGAATAACTATGCTGAAAGAGCTTAAGGAACAGGTATACGAAGCGAATATGCTGCTGCCGAAGCACGGACTGGTAACATTTACCTGGGGGAACGCTTCGGGGATAGACCGCGGCAGAGGGCTGGTCGTAATAAAGCCGTCGGGGGTGGATTACGACAAGCTCACGCCGGAGGATATGGTGGTGGTGGAGCTTGAGAGCGGTAAGCGGGTGGAAGGCTCGCTTAACCCGAGCAGCGATACTCCCACGCATCTGGTGCTGTACCGCGCGTTCGGGAATATCGGCGGAGTCGTGCATACTCACAGCCGGTGGGCTACCGTTTTCAGCCAGGCGGGGCGGAGCATTCCCCCGCTGGGCACTACACACGCGGATTATTTTTACGGGGATATCCCCTGCACCCGCAGAATGACTCCCGCCGAAATAGGCGGCGAATACGAGCTCGAAACGGGCAATGTTATCGCCGAGACATTTGAGGGAAGATCTCCCGACGATATCCCCGCGGTGCTGGTTCACAGCCATGGACCGTTCACCTGGGGCACAGACCCCCACAACGCCGTTCACAACGCGGTGGTGCTGGAGGAGCTCGCATTTATGGCATGGCATGATCTGATGATGGCACCCGATATCTCGCCCATGCAAAGGGAGCTTATGGACAGGCACTACCTGCGCAAGCACGGCGCGGGAGCCTACTATGGACAGAACTGACCGAAAGGAGCAATGCTCCCCTGCGGGAGCATGATCGTAAATATGAACGCTATTTCGATATCCGAGCTGAACAAGCTCGCAAAGCACCCCGAAAAGCTCATTCTCGCGGACGAGAACGCCTACGCGGACAGAATATCCAAGGTCGCGGAGCGTATCTATATTGAGCGGGAAAACCGACCCGTTGTGCTGATCTCGGGACCCTCCGGCTCGGGGAAAACCACCTCCGCCACAAGAATACAGCGCATTTTAAGCGAGAACGGCTGCACGACCCACACCATCTCCATGGACAACTACTTTCTGCCGCTCTGCGAAACGGAAAAGGCGCGGGACGAAAACGGAAACATAGACTTTGAAAGCCCGCTGCGGCTGGATATACCGCTGTTCAAGGAGCACATTGAAAAGCTGTTCGCCTGCAAGGAGATCGAGATACCCGGGTTTGATTTCGCGCGGCAGGAGCGCACAAAGGGTATGCCGCTTAAGCGCAGCAAGGGCGACCTTGTTATCCTGGAGGGAATACACGCCCTCAACCCGCTTGTCACGGGGGATAGCGAGAGCTTTACAAACTGCGTCTATGTCAGCGTGCGCACAAGGCTTTCCGACAAAAAGGGAGAAATGCTCCACCCCTCAAAAATACGTCTTATGAGGCGGCTTATGCGTGATAAGCTGTACCGCGGCAGAAGTCTTGCGGAGACCTTTGAATTCTTCAAATCGGTGGAGCGTGGCGAAAATCTCTATATAATGCCCTTTAAGCACCGCGCCAACTTCGATATCGACACCTTTATCGGCTATGAGCCGCTTGTGTACCGTGATATTCTGCTGCCCGACCTGGAGAGCGTTTCGCGCACCTATGAGGGCTACGCGGAATTTGCCGATATAGAGCTGTTCTTAAAGCAGCTCTCGGGAGTGGACAGGCGCTTCGTGCCGGATAATTCCTTGATCAGAGAGTTTATCGGATAATTACGCCGCGGCTTCGTGTTGGAGCCGCGGCATAATTCTTCAAATAATTCCCTATGATCTTCGCAAAGCAGGAAATGTTTTTGCCGCTCTCATGTGATATAATAAGGCTATCCCGGGAAGGAGGACTCTAATGCAGAACGCAGAGATTATAAGAGAAGGCATTGCTTATATCGAGCAGAATCTGAAAACGGATATCACGCCCAAAGAGCTGGCGCAGATGGCGGGCTATTCGGTCTGGCATTATCAGAGACTGTTCGCGCAGGTGACCGGCTTGCCGCTCGCCGCCTACATCAACAGGCGCCGCCTTGACTGCGCCCTCGCGGAAATAGATGCCGACCGAAAGGCGATAGACGCGGCTCTGGAATACGGATTCGACACCTATGCCGGATTTTACAAGGCATTTCTGCGGACATACGGCTGTTCTCCGAAAAAGTACCTGTCCCTCTACGGGACTCATCAGACCATATCGGAGGTTTTAACTATGATCACGGAAACAGAATTAAGAAAAGTTTTGTCCAATTGGGACATTCCCCAGGATTTAAGCATTGATTATGTAAAAATCGTGGACGGAACAAAAACGGCAAACAATATGTGGAAGGTCGGCGAGGAATATATCCTGAAAAAGGAAGATCGGGCGGCGGCGCTGCGGAACGCGCAGATCGCAAGGGCGATAGCGGCACATGGCTTCGCGGCGTCGGTTCCCGTGCCAACTAAAAAAGGCGGCGATCTCACCGACGACGGCAATGATTTTGTATTGATACACAGGCAAAAGGGCGAGCCGCTCCCCAAAACAGAACGCTTTGGCGCCGACTGCGAATCCTATGGCTTTAAATACGGTCAGAGCATCGCACGGCTGCACAACGCGCTTGCCGCGACAGAAAAGGATATCCAGCCTTTCGAGCAGAATTTGTTTGCCCATGTGAACGAGTGGGCGCTCCCGCTGGTGAAAAAGCAGAATATCCAATGGAATATGGGAATACCCGACAGTTTCTTTGAGGAGTACGTCAGCGATTTCGGCGCGCTGTTTGAAAAGCTGCCGAAGCAGCTTATCCACCGCGATCCCAATCCCTGCAACATACTATTCTGCGGGAACGAGGTAAGCGGGTTCGCCGACTTTGAGCTCAGCGAGCGGAACGTGCGCTTGTGGGACCCATGCTACTGCGCCACGGGAATACTTTCCGAACAGCGCGGCGTGGAAAACGCGTATGATAAATTCCCTGCGATACTCGGCGCTATCCTGCACGGCTATGACAGCATAAATCCCTTGACAGCGGAAGAGAAACGGGCGGTATATCATGTTATCTGCTCTATACAGATGATCTGCGTTGCCTATTTTGAAAGCGTAAACGACTACAAAGACCTGGCGAAAGTCAATCGGGAAATGCTGCTGTATATCATAGATCAGAAGGACCGCATAAACAATATTTTCTAGCATAAGCCGCCGCGCGTCCAAAAAACGCGCGGCGAATTGTTTTGTTATAGTATCTCCTAAGCGTTCAGATCGACCTTGCGGACCGCGTCGCGAACCTTAAGCACAAAGGAAGGCGAAACGGAAAGCTCGTCGATACCCATTCTCAGGAACGTTTCCGTAAGCGAGGTATCCGCCGCCAGCTCGCCGCATATGCCTATCCACGCGCCGTGCTTGTGGGCGTTCTCGGCGCTCATTTCAATAAGCCGCAGTATCGCCTCGTGATGGGTGTCCACAAACTCCTCTATATCGGGATTCTGCCTGTCGCAGGCAAGAGTATATTGTGTCAGATCGTTTGTTCCCACACTGAAAAAGTCCACCATCGGCGCAAGTCGATCGCTTATCACCGCCGCCGCGGGAGTTTCTATCATTATACCGAGCTCGATATTTTCCGAGTATTCAATTCCCTGCTCCCTCAATTCCGCCTTGACGGAACTGCACATCTCAAGTATCCTTTCCAGCTCCGAAACGCTTGTTATCATCGGGAACATTATCCCCAGATTACCGTAGACCGAGGCTCTGTAAAGCGCTCTGAGCTGAGTTCTGAATATCTCGGGTCTGGTAAGGCATATCCGTATCGCGCGGTATCCGAGGGCGGGATTTTCCTCCTTTTTAAGGTTGAAATAATCCACCTGCTTATCCGCCCCGATATCCAGCGTGCGGATAATGACCTTTTTGCCAGCCATGCTCTCCAGCACCTTTTTATAAGCCGAAAACTGCTGCTCCTCGGTGGGGTAGTCGCTGTTTTCAAGATACAGGAATTCACTGCGGAATAGCCCGATACCGCCCGCGTCATTCAGCAGGACCGCGCCGATATTATCCACGCTTCCGATATTGGCGTAGACGTTGATCTTTCTGCCGTCGAGGGTCACATTCTCCTTGCCCTTAAGCTCCTGGAGCAGGCGCTTTTTCTCCTCGTCCTCGCGCTGCTTTTTCAGTAGAGCCTCACGGGTCTCCTCATCGGGTTCGACATAAATTTCTCCCGTATAGCCGTCGACGATCGCCTCCGCGCCGTCGCTTATCCCGTCGAGGAACTCATCGCCCACGCCGATTATCGCCGGGATATTCATATTCCGCGCCAATATCGCCGTGTGGGAATTGGACGAGCCGTGCGCCGTTACAAACGCGAGCACCTTCTCCTTATCCAGCGACACGGTCTCGCTTGGAGCCAGATCGTAAGCGCAGATTATGACCTTTTCATCGGAAGCCGCGCCCTGATCGCTCTCCCCCGAAAGCACGCTTATCAGACGGTTGGAGATATCCCGCACGTCCGCCGCGCGCGCCTTCATATAAGCGTCGTCCATCGCCGAGAACATCTCCGCGAAATTGTCCGCGGTTATTGCCACCGCGTACTCCGCGTTGACGCTCTGATTATCGATTATGTTTACGATAGAATCATTGTAATCATCATCGTCCAGCATCATCTGATGTATCTCGAAAATCGCCGCGTTCGCCTCGCCGACCTCTTTAAGAGCCTTTTCGTATATCTCGCCAAGCTGATCGCTCGCCGTCAATTTCGCCTGCTCATAGCGGCGCTTTTCGGCTTCGGTATCCTCTACGCGGACCCGTTTCACCTCCGCATCCCTCTTTCTGAACACGGATATCCTGCCAACCGCTACCGCGCCGTAAACGCCTTTTCCGGTATATTTTTTCATGTTAGTCACCTCTGTTCGGGAATAAAGCTTTATGCCGCAAGAGCTTTTTTACTCTCCGAATCCGCTTTCAAACATCGCCGCGATCTCGTCCAACAGAGCCTGCTCGTCCGCCCCGTCGCACACTATCTCCACCTCGCAGCCCTTCTTCATGCACGCGCTCATTATCTGCATCGGAGACTTCGCCTTTACCGTTTTCTCGTTCGCGTTGAGAGTTACCTCACAATCGGGGTGAGCCTTTACCACCTTTGCCAGCTCGCCTGCGGGACGCATATGCATTCCCTGCTCGTTTACTACCGTTACTTTCTTGGATACCATAATAATTCCTCCTTATTTGAATTTGAAATTTTCCGCGTGGGCTTTACGCTGCGCTTTGCGTGCGTTGCTTTACTGCTCCCACATAACGTTCACTAGAATTAAATGATTTAAAAGAATTTCAAAATTCCCGCACTCACTCTCGGTCACTCGCTGCGCTCGTTCCCTGCG
>CAZKJC010000062.1:0-11479 GCA_964552995.1 uncultured Ruminococcus sp. | reverse complement strand
AAGTTCGACGCCGGCGGGCTGACGCCCGCCAAGGAGAACTTGTGCAATATGACGGGAAATATGCAAGCAAGTGCCGTGCAAAGCGCGCAGCGCGGTCTTTGTGCGATGTCGCCTAAGGAAAAGGTCATTTTGAAAGGAGTTACCGTTATGGGTTTATTAAAGGCAGGTATAGGCGCGCTTTCGGGTGTGCTGGCGGATAGCTGGCGGGATTATTTTTACTGTGATTCTCTCGGCACGGATATCCTCGCGAAAAAGGGCGTTAAGCGCGCTTCGGGAAAAAGCTCCAACACCAAGGGGTCGGACAATATTATTTCCAACGGCTCCATACTCGCGGTAAACGAGGGGCAGTGCGCTCTTATCGTCGACAACGGAAAGGTCGCGGAGGTATGCGCGGAGGCGGGAGAATTCGTTTACGACAGCTCGACCGAGCCCAGCATATTCTGCGGCGATCTTGGCACGTCTGTTATGGAAACGATGAGATCCATCGGAAAACGGTTTGCCTTCGGCGGGGACGCTCCCAAGGATCAGCGGGTGTATTACATCAACACCAAGGAGATCATGGGCAACAAATACGGCACGGTCACGCCCATACCCTTCCGCGTTGTGGACCGGAACATAGGTCTTGACGTGGACGTTTCCATCAGGTGCAACGGAGAATATTCCTATCGCATAACCAATCCCGTTCTGTTTTACACCAACGTATGCGCGAACGTTACCGATACATACAGCCGCGCCGCTATCGACGGTATGCTTAAGACCGAGATACTCTCCGCGCTTCAGCCCGCGCTGGGAAAGATGTCGGAGGAGGGGGTAAGACCCAGCTCCATTCCCGCGCACACGCTTGAGATATGCGACTCGCTGAATGAGATACTCTCCAAAAAGTGGGGGGAGCTTCGCGGTATCCAGGTCGCTTCTTTCAATATGAACCCGCCCAGTCTGCCCAAGGAAGATCAGGATATGATAACCAATCTCCAGCGCAGCGCGGTAATGCGCGACCCCGGCATGGCGGCGGCTTCGCTTGTAGAGGCGCAGGGAGACGCCATGAAAGCGGCGGCGAGAAATTCCAGCGGCGCTATGATGGGCTTTATGGGTATGAATATGGCGCAGCAGCAGGGCGGACTGAACGCGCAGAATCTGTATAATATGAGCGCTCAGAACGCGCAGGCGGCTCAAGCGGCACAGACTGCCGCTCCGGCGTCAGCGGGCGCTTTGGGCACATGGAGATGCACCTGCGGAGCGGAGAACAGCGGGAAATTCTGTGAAAACTGCGGCAAGGCAAGACCGGCGGGGAATTTCTGGAGCTGCTCCTGCGGAGCGCAGAACAAGGGAAAATTCTGCGAGAACTGCGGCAGACCCAAGCCCGCGGGAGTACCACAATACAAGTGCGACAAGTGCGGCTGGGAGCCGGACGATCCCACCAAACCGCCGAAGTTCTGCCCCGAATGCGGCGATCCCTTTGATTCCAACGATATTGTTTAAGGAGATTCGGAATTTCCCGTATATGTCGGGGAAATCGGGAATTATATCAAGTGAAATTCGGCGAGGCTGTTGCCGTGTGAAAACAAAGGCAAATAGCAACTAACCGCCCGTGCAGCAAAGCAACGCTCGCCAAAAGCAACGCAAAGCTCTCGCGGAAAATTTTTTTAATCACTCGCGGGAAAATATTTTTAAAATCAGGAGGAAATTATGGAGCTTTTAAAGGACAAGGTAGCTATTGTTACCGGAGGAACAAGAGGTATCGGGTACGCGATCGTTCACACTTTTCTGGAGAATAAGGCAAAGGTGATACTCTGCGGTTCAAGACCCGAAACGGCGCAGAAAGCCGTGGATTCTCTGAAAAGCGAAAACAGCGGCTTTGAAGTCGAGGGTATCTCCCCCGATCTTACGGACTACTCAAGCGTTGAAAAGGCGATAAACGACGTAAAGGCGAAGTACGGCAGGATAGACATCGTTGTCAACAACGCGGGTATCAGCGCTTCCGACCCGCTGTACAACTACGATCCCAAGGATTTCGACAAGATCATGGCGCTCAACGTCAACTCCTGCTTCTATACCGCAAGAGCGGCGGCGCCCACCATGAAAGAGAACGGCGGCGGTGTTATACTCAATACCTCGTCTATGGTCTCGATCTACGGACAGCCCGCGGGCGTGGGTTATCCCACCTCGAAATTCGCGGTAAACGGCATGACAAAATCCCTCGCGCGGGAGCTTGCAAAGGATAATATCCGCGTGAACGCGGTAGCCCCCGGCGTTACGGAAACCGATATGGTGGCGGCGCTCCCCGAGCAGACACGGCAATATATCACCTCCACCATACCGCTCGGCAGAATAGGAACTCCGCAGGATATCGCGAACGCGTTCCTGTTCCTCGCAAGCCCGCTCGCTTCCTATATCACGGGTGAAATTCTCTCCGTTGACGGCTGCGCACGGACTTAAGGCATTAAAAACAAAAAATTTGGGGGTATCGGTCTGAACCGATACCCCCAAATTGTAATGTTGATCTGAGCTGTTATGCTTTTAAGCTATGTTGACAAAGAATTTTAATATATGTTGACAAGGAGTAAATGATTTAAATGGGAATTTCAAAATTCCCGCAAGCACTCTCGCTACGTTCAGCTACGCTGCGAGCGATTGCGGGAACCGGTCATCGTTTGCCATTAAGGCAAACGATGACCTTTTTGAAATTCTGATGCGGTGGGATTTTGCGGAACGTTTTTAAATGCCCCTTAATGCGTGGGCTTTATGTTGCTTTTTATCTTCCGAAAACCTCGGCGCACTCCTTCAGCTTTTCAATAACCTCTATCTGCTGCGGACAGGCTCTTACGCACTGACCGCAGGAAATGCAGTCGGAAGCCTTTCCCGCGTTGGCTGTCGCCGCGGAATAATCGGCTTTGCCGCTCTCTATCTGCCCGTGAATGACCTGCTTGTTGCGCGCGGCGAATATCTCCGGTATAGGTATCTGCTTCGGGCAGCCCGCCGTGCAGTAATGACAGGCTGTGCAGGGGATCGACTTTACGCCGCCCATAGCCTCCTGCGCCTTTTGTATAGCCTGCTGCTCCCGCCCGTCAAGCGGGACAAAGTTCTTCATATAGGAAAGATTATCCGCCATCTGCTCAATATTTGACATACCCGACAGCACCGTGATTATCCCCTCCAGCGAAGCCGCAAAGCGTATCGCCCAGGACGCGTAGGACGCGTCGGGATCGACCGCGTTCAATACTTCCTTGACCTCTTTGGGAGGATCGGCGAGCGCGCCGCCCTTTACGGGCTCCATAACTATTATGGATTTACCGTGCTTTCTCGCCACCTCGTAGTTAGCCCTCGAAGCCACGTCGGGATTTTCCCAGTCGGCATAGTTGAGCTGAAGCTGCACAAATTCCGCGTCGGGGTGAGCCGTAAGTATCTCGTCAAGTATCTCGGGGGAAGCGTGGAAAGAAAATCCCCAATGCTTTATAAGCCCCTTTGCTTTCTGCTCCTTGACAAAATCCCAGATATGATATTCGTCGTATTTCTTGTAGTTCCCCGCCTGTAGCGCGTGAAGAAGATAATAATCAAAATAGCCCGCGCCCGTGCGCTCAAGGCTGGTGTAAAATTGTTGCTTTGCCGTTTCCTCGCCGCTCGCGCCCATCCACGCGCAGAGCTTTGTGGCAAGCGTAAAGCTCTCGCGGGGGTAACGGTCTACCAGCGCCGCCTTTGCCGCAAGCTCGGAATCTCCGTTATCATACACGTAGGCGGTGTCAAAATAGGTCAGTCCCGCCTGCATAAACATATCCACCATCTTCTTGGTGTGCTCGATATCGATCTTCCCCGACGCCTCCTTGGGCAGGCGCATAAGCCCGAATCCGAGCTTGGGTGTGGCTTCTCCGAAATATTTCTCCATAACATTCTCCATTCCTATGCCGTTACACAGTAACATACGGGCGTATTTTCTCCAGGGTCTTTTCACCTATTCCCTTGACGTTGATAAGCTCGTCCACCGACGAAAAGCCGCCGTTTTCGTTCCGATAATCAATGATCGCCTGCGCCTTGACCTCGCCTATACCGTTCAGCGTTTGCAGCAGCTTTGAATCGGCGGTATTTATGTTTATAAGCGAAGCTTCCTGCGGCGCCGCGGTCGTCGTAGTGACGGCGGGTGTTGATCCTTGGGGAATATCCTCGTGGATCGGCGGCTCGGAAACGGGAGCGCTTTCCGACGTTATGACCGTGCCGACCGTAGTCCGCGGCGGCTCTGCTTCGGGCGGGGTCGTATCGGAAACGGTCCGGGGCGGAGCTTCGGGAGCGGGATCATCAACCGCCGGAACGTCCGCCGATGTGTTCGCTGTCCTATCGGGAACCGTTTCAACGTCGGAAACCGATGGAAAAAGCGCCTGCTCCGAATATTCCGCCGACTCCTCCGTTTCGAATACGTCGTGGTAAATTATCCGCAAAGGGTCGTCGGGCTTGTGAAAGACATTTATACAGAAAACCGTAACTATACTCACCGATATCAATATTTTGCCGCCCCGTTTAAGCCACATCTCCGACCTGGCGTTCACTTGTACTCCCCTCCGCTTGTCAAAGTCGAATACAAAGATTCTTTTAGCCATTATAACATATTTTGGAGATTTTTTCAAGGCGATTTATAAAAATATTCTGATAATTGTATGAAAATTGGGTTGAGCGATTTTTTTTAGCGTATCTATCGGGATAAAAGCGCCGCAAACAGCTTAACCATGCGGTCTAAGGGGCAAATTCGCCGAGCATTTCGGAAAATCGGCAGCTTTAAACACCGACATTTGTGTCAACCATGCGGGTTTACAAGCATTTTTTATCCATGTTTTACGAGTTTATTTTTTGCCGCAATTCGGAAAAACGCGACAACCGCGCAGTTTACCGCGAAATCGCCCCCGTGAGTCGTTTGAGCTCACGAGGGCGATAAATATGTCAACCGTGCGGTTTCACCGCATTTTTTACATGGGATTTTCCCGTATTGTGATCTCACCCGCGGAATAGCCCAGATCACAGATAGTCTTACGCAATATAAGCTCGGAAACCGGCTGCACGGTGCTAACCTCCGCCGTCCCGCCCGCGAGATCAACGCTCGCGGAAAAGCCCTCGCGGCGGTTGAACGCGTTCTCGATTCGCGCGGCGCATTTACCGCAGCTCATGCCGCTCACTCTGATAACATAATGATACCGGCAGTCCTCCGCGCTCTTTTTAACGCGCTCTGTCTTATCCGACGCTCCGCCGCAGCACCCGCGGTCCGCCTTGATGATAATGCTTCTCACCGCAAAGGCGCATACAACGACAAGCACCGCAATTATAATGATCGTAGCGGGCATAGCTCCTCCTTACCGCGAACGCTCATCAGCGCCCCCAGAGGAACGCGCACAGCCATGACACTCCGCGCAATTGCCGCCGCAGCCGCCCTTTCCCGCGCGCTTATCCCTTATCATCTTGACCGCGGCGAGCGCCAGCAGCGCTGTTACCGCCGCTCCCACAATTATCGAGCCGTAATACTGCGCAATAAAATCAAACATATCATATCCTCCGGATCGGTCGGCAGGCGGCTTCAATCCCGCGAAGCCGCCCGCAGCCATAGTTATGCCTTTACCTTCACCTTCTGCGTGAGCTTGGTGCTCTCCTTATAACGCCTGCACAGCATGAATATCATAAAGCCAAGCACCAGCAGAGCCGCTATAAGCCCGATCACGTTCACATTTCCCGCAAACAGCGAGCCAATCTGATAAATTATCAGCGATACCGCGTAGGCGAATCCGCACTGATAACCTATGGCGAACCACGTCCACTTTGCGGAGTTCATCTCGCGCCTGATAGCGCCGATAGCCGCGAAGCAGGGAGCGCACAGCAGATTGAACACCAGGAACGAATACCCCGCGAGTTGCGTCATGGCGGCGAAATCCAGCACGCCGAATACTCCGACCACTTCTTCCTTAGCCACAAGACCCATAATTGTAGCCACCGCGGCGGTAGGCTCGCCGAAACCTAGCGGAGCGAATATCCAGCAGATAGCGCTTCCTACCATACCCAGAACGCTGTCGGAAAGCTCCATATCCGCGCTGAAGCCGAAACCGCCGTCAATGCTGCCGAATACCGAGCCCGCCCAGATGATGACCGAGGACAGCAGTATGATCGTTCCCGCCTTTTTAATAAACGACCAGCCGCGCTCCCACATTGAACGGAGCACGTTGCCCACCGTCGGCAGGTGATAAGCGGGGAGCTCCATAACGAAGGGAGCGGGGTCGCCCGCGAACATTTTCGTCTTTTTCAGCATTATGCCCGACAATATGATAGCCGCCACGCCGACAAAGTAGGCTGTGGGAGCTACCCACCACGCGCCGCCGAACAGCGCCGAGGCGATCAGCGCGATTATCGGCATTTTAGCGCCGCAGGGAATAAAGGTGGTGGTCATGATGGTCATACGGCGGTCGCGCTCGTTCTCGATGGTGCGCGAAGCCATGATCCCGGGAACTCCGCAGCCCGTTCCGATAAGCATAGGTATAAAGGACTTGCCCGAAAGCCCGAACTTACGGAATATCCTGTCCATGACAAAGGCGATCCTCGCCATATAGCCACAGCTCTCCAGGAAAGCCAGGAATATGAACAGCACCAGCATCTGCGGCACAAAGCCCAGTACCGCGCCTACGCCGCCTACTATTCCGTCAAGAATAAGGCTCTCCAGCCAGTCAACGCAGTTGACCGCTTCCAGTCCGCTTTCGATCAGCACGGGAATACCGGGTACCCATACGCCGTAATCCGCACTGTCGATCTCCTCACCAAGCTGCTCCATAGGCTCGTCTACAAGCTCCGAGATATCGTAGCCCGCCTCGGCTATCGAATCCCCATAGGAGCCGTAAGCCTCCTCAAAGCCCGCGAAGTCGCCGTCCTCAATGGCGCCGAGAATATCCTCCGCGCCGACAGCCTCCGCTTCAACAGCGCCTCGTACCGTAGATATAACGCTCTCCGACCAGATATTCTGCTCCGCGTACTCATTGCAGGCGTCCTCATACTCCGAAGTACCTATCCCGAACAGGTGCCAGCCGTCGCCGAAAAGCCCGTCGTTCGTCCAGTCCGTGAGCAGCGTTCCGACCGTCGTTACCGATACGAAATACACCACGAACATAACCGCCGCGAATATCGGCAGCGCCGCCCAGCGATTGGTCACTACCTTGTCTATCTTATCCGAGACCGTCAAGCCGCCCTTATTTTTCTTTTTAAGACAATCCTTTATGATAGAACCTATGTACAGATAACGCTCGTTGGTGATAATGCTCTCGGAATCGTCGTCCATCTCCTTTTCCGCCGCGGCGATATCCTGCTCGATATGCTCCAGCTTTTCCTTGGGGAGATCCAGCATTTCCAGGACCTTTTCGTCCCGCTCGAACACCTTTATAGCATACCATCTCTGCTGCTCCTCGGGAAGCTCGTGCAGCACCGCTTCCTCAATGTGAGCCACCGCGTGCTCCACACAGCCGCAGAAGCTGTGGTGAGGTATGGTCTTTTCGCCCGATCTCGCCGCCGCTGCCGCCTTGTTCGCCGCCTCGGTCACACCCTCGCCCTTAAGCGCGGATATCTCGCAAACCTCGCAGCCAAGCTCCTTTGCGAGCTGCTCCGTATTTATCCTGTCGCCGTTCTTTTTCACCACGTCCATCATATTGACAGCCACTACCACCGGTATCCCAAGCTCCACAAGCTGCGTTGTGAGATAGAGATTTCTCTCCAGATTGGTTCCGTCAATTATGTTAAGTATCGCGTCGGGGCGCTCTCCTATAAGGTAATTTCTCGCGACTACCTCCTCGAGAGTATAGGGCGACAGCGAGTAAATTCCCGGCAGGTCCGTAATAATAACGTCCTTGTCCGCCTTGAATTTGCCCTCCTTTTTCTCCACCGTTACCCCGGGCCAGTTGCCCACGAACTGATTTGAGCCCGTAAGCGCGTTGAACAGCGTTGTTTTACCGCAGTTCGGATTACCCGCCAGGGCTATCCTGATCTCCATTGTCCTTCTCCTTTCTATCCGATTAGCCTGTGCTAACCCATTTCGTTAGCTAGTCCTAACCTTGCCGCGTTATACGACCGCAATCAATATCAAACCTCAACCATTTCAGCGTCCGCCTTGCGGAGCGAAAGCTCATAGCCGCGCACCGTGACCTCTATAGGGTCTCCCAGCGGAGCGACCTTGCGGATATAAACCTCCGTGCCCTTAGTTATACCCATATCCATGATCCTGCGTTTGACCGCGCCCTCGCCCGTCAGCTTCTTCACCGTGACGGTCTGACCGATCTTGGCATCCTTCAATGTTCCCATATAGTCCTCCTTATTTTAATTTGAAATTTTCCGCACCGCGACGGCTTGCTTTGCAAGCCGTCGCTAGCCCGCCGTAAAAGCTCCGCTCCACTTCGTTCCGCTCCGCTTCTACGGCGGCTTGCGAAAAATTTCCTGCGTGGGCTTTATGTTGCTTTTTGCGAGCGTTGCTCTGCTGCGTGAGTTTTATGTTGCTCCTTGCGAGCGTTGCTTTGCTGTGTGAGTATTATGTAGCTCTTTACGAGCGTTGCTTTGCTGCGTGGGCTTTATGTAGCTCTTTACGAGCGTTGCTTTGCTGCGTGGGCTTTATGTAGCTCTTTACGAGCGTTGCTTTGCTGTGTGGGCATAATGAAGCTTTTCAGCAGGCAAAGCATTCCCCTAAACCATAATTTTCATCGCCATTTCTCTTGAAACAGCCACGCGTGACTCCTTGACATTAACGATAACATTACCGCCGATCTCGTTGACGATAGTCACCGTTCCGCCCGCGACAAAGCCCAGGCTCTCCAGGAACTTGCGCGTTTCGGGGCTTCCGCCAACCTTTCTTATCATCAGCTCTTCTCCCGAATCTGCCATTGTAAGCGGCATCATAATTCCTCCCGATCACATATTGTGCAGTCAACCTTTATTTTTGGTTAGCTCTGTCTAACGCCTTGTCGTTAAATTAGGTTAGCCCTTGCTAACCAATGTATATAATACTACTTTTTACCTCAGATGTCAAGAGTTTTTTCGCGTTTTTGTATTGCTCGGAAATATTTTGTTGATTTCGCCGCTTTATACTGTCATTTTACTGCAATTATTTATTGATTTTGTACAAATATATCCCCCGCTTTCGGTGCGGGGGATATGATCCGTTTTCCGGTATCGGGTTTACGCCTCGTCGGTCATCGGATACCATTTTGCATATATATCGGGGTAATATTTCTTGTAAAGCTCATGGTAGCAACTATACAGCTGCGAGTAAAGCTCATAGTCTATCGCAAAGCACATCGAGTTAAAAATTATCCCGCCGCTTAATTCTCCGTCGGGGAGATGAACAGGGTATGGAATGACCTGTATGCAGGAAGTATAACCATCAAGGCTGTCTGCGTAATAATACACATTGAAAACACCGCCGTATCCGCCGTCGGGAGTTCCCGCCCAAGTATATCTGCTCAGCGGAGGCTTGTCAATGATTATCTGTTGAAGCAGCTCCAAAACCGATGCGGCTTCCTCGTCGGAGATCCTCTCCGGTTCAACAAATGTGCCGTCCTCTCTGTATGCGTCTAACCCGTCAAGAACGATCTCGATATACGCTAAATTTGCCGCGTTGGTATCGACAAAGGGCACAAATTTATAGTCCTTGCCATAATCGGGGAAGTATTTACCAACTAATACGCCGCTGTAAAAGTCCGTTATCTCTTGCAGGGCTTCTTCATCGGCGTCATAACACTTTCCGTCCATTATATAAGCGCAGTCGATAGTCCCGTCGGGGCAGCCGATGGAACGCTCCGCGGAGAAGTACGAATTCTCACCGTCATCGAAAAATATTGTAAAGCTGGCGGGGTTATTACTGCTGTTGGGTATCATATCCCACGAACTTATTCCCTCACCCGAAAACTCCACACGCTCCAGCATACCGACAAGAGTTTGCATATCTTCCTCGGAAAGCTCCGCTATACGGGAATATCTGCAACGAACCTCCACTCGCTCGATCTTCTTGCCCTCAAAGGGCTTATACGAGGTTTCCGCGGCGGTGTCAGTAACATTTTCAAGGGATAGACGGTATACATCCTGCTGTGTGTCCTGCATAGCCTCAATAGTGCCCTGCTCATTCTGTGAGAGTTCGCCTGCCGACTGCGTGCAGCCGCATAAGGACAGTGCCAGAACGGCGGCAAGGATCGTTTTAAAATGTTTCATAAATGTTTCTCCTTAAATTTACAAAAAAGTCAGATGGGTCTTTCAGAAAAATTTTCCTCCTTTAGCTAATTATAACGCTATATAAGAGAAATATGACATCTTGTGAATGTCTGTCCGAAAAATGTTATAAGAAGTCGCTCAGCGCTTCCAGCAGAGCGTTTACCTCTTCCTCCGTGCCCACCGTAATGCGTAGGCGGTTGTCTATTCTCGGCTTTGAGAAGTGCCTTACATAGATATCCCTTGTTTTAAGGTAGTCCGATATCTCCTTTGCGGAGCGCTTCGGGTGCTCGGCGAACACAAAATTCGTCAAGCTGTCGGGCAGCGCGAAGTCGAGAGCGCGAAGCCCCTCGGAAAGCCGTTCCCGCAAAGCGATGACACGCGAGATGGTCTTCGTGAAATACTCCTCGTCCTCCACCGAAGCCACTCCCGCGGCTATCGCAACGCTGTCCATGGGGTAGGAATTATAGCTGTCCTTTGCGGCGAACAGCGCGGAAATTATCTCCTTATTGCCCAGAGCGTAGCCTATCCTCATTCCCGCCATAGAGCGGCTCTTTGAGAACGTCTGCGTTATTACAAGGTTCTCATACTCCTTAAGAAGCGGCAAAGCGCTTATCCCGCCGAAATCCACATAAGCCTCGTCCACGATCACCACGCTGTCGCGGTTATGGTCAAGAATATCCCGTATAAGATCGAGCCCCCTGCCGATAGAGGTGGGCGCGTTCGGGTTCGCTATGACCACGCCGCCGTTGGGTCGGCGGTAATCCGCGGCGTTGATATTGAAGCCCTCGTCCACGGGAACGGTCTCGTAGGGTATCTTCAGCATCTCGCACCACACGGGATAGAACGAATATGTAATATCGGGATAGATCACCGGCTTATCCGAATTGAAAAACGCGCGGAAGCACAGCGCCAGAACGTCGTCCGAGCCGTTGCCCACAAATACGTTCCCGCGCTCCAGCCCGAAGCGTTTCGCCAGCGCCGCCGTCAGCGGAGCCGCGTCCGCGTTGGGGTATTTTTTAAGGCTCTCCCCGTTGAATTCCCTTATCACCCTCACCGCCCGCGGCGACGGCGGAAAGGGATTTTCGTTTGCGTTCAGCTTTATAAAATCCGTCTTGTCCGGCTGCTCCCCCGCCGTGTAGGGCTGTATTTTTATCAGATTATCCTTCCAGCTCATAATTTTGCTCCTTTATATCGGAAAACCGCGCCCGATAGGACGCGGACAGCTTGTATAAAAAGTTATCGCCACGCAATGTTGAGGCAGGAAATTTTTCGCGAGAGC
>CAZKJC010000061.1:0-11512 GCA_964552995.1 uncultured Ruminococcus sp. | reverse complement strand
ATTATACCACAGGAGGTCTTTTTTGTCTATGTCTGTTTTTACTGGTTCGGTTCAAACAAGGGGCGGTCTTTCGTATTATGCAATCATACAGACACGTTGAAGGGAGCGATAGAATCAATATCTCCGAGCGCTATGGAGTACATAATGTCCTCTGTTTCGCTTGAGTCAAAGGTGCTGAAGCTGAGACCTGTCGAATCGGCGGGAACCTCAAAAAGGATCACTCCGGTTATTGAATCGCCTTTAGCAAGCGCGGCAGCCTCGGGGAAGAACTCAGCGTCGCCGCTCAGATAGGTGGACTCGATGGACTCAACATAATAATCCACCGGTTCGCCGTCCTCCATGAGCGTCAGAATTATGTAGAACAGACTTGCGCCGACAGCTTCCTCCTCTTCGGTCGTACCCGAGAGAGTGACATCAGCCGCGATCAGCTTGTATCCGTCGTCAGCGGTATATCCGCCGAGAGTGTCCGCAGAATTTACACTGTTTACGCACATATCAAAGTCGGAGGTAGATATCGTCTCACCGATATTCGCGTATATATCCTTGCTCTCCGGCGGCTTGTAGTCGTCCGCGGCAAATTCGGGATTTCCGAGGTTGATATGATAGGTGTTGCCCTCGAAGTCATCCTCGTAGACCTCAAGATATTCCAGCACAAGCTCGGTGCTGTCCGAGGGCGCTTCAAATATAACATATCCGCTCTTTGAAGCTCCGACCGACAGATTGGTGTCATCGGGGAAGAAGCTGATATCATACGAGGTGTGAAGATTTCCTACCTGGAAAGCATCGAAAATATTTCCTACCGTGATATTTACCGCCACGAAATCATACCCCTCATCGGGCAGATAATCTCCCATGCTCGAGTAGCGGTAAGCCTCGGTGACCTTAAGCGAGAAAAACTCGTTTTTCAGCACCTCTCCTATCTCCGCGCTGTGCTCCTTGCCGTAGCCGCGTCCGTCAGCCTCGAGGAATTTGCTTGCCTTGTCGAGGAACGTTTCGCTTGAATTTGAGCCGGTGCTTGAAGAGCTTCCGTCGCTGCCGCTCACGGTAACTCCGCCGTCCTTCTTGCACGCTGTAGCCATTAAAGTCATTGCCGCGGCTAAGATCAGTGCCGCGCTTCTTATCATCTTCATTGTCTTATCTGTCTCCTTATTTTAAAAAATTTTTTGCGACCCGCCGGACGCTATGGGTTAATTGCCGTTTATTCCTCGGCAGGTCTCTCCGCTTTGGGAAGCTTGTCGATATTCTCCATGACCAGCACGTTCATTTCAAAGGGCGTGAACATCTTTGCCGCGGGAGAATTGGGGTTCAGCACCGCGGATTTCCCCTTGACAGACTGAAACAGCCTTACCGTGTTGAGCTTCATAACATTGAAGGTCTTTCTGTTTTCATTCGCCAGCACAGCCATTCTGTTGGGAGAGGTAAAAAACGGAACGGTCTGATGTCCCGTTTTGTCGGTGAGCGTGAGGATATTCAGCAGCTTCTCTCCCTTGGCGTTCGTCTGCTCCGAAACCTGCGCCACAACGAATACCTCAGCCGCCATAAGATCGGGCAGGACCTTTTTCCACTTTGCCTTGTCCTTGTTGGCTTCGATAATGCGTTCCTCAAGCACCTTGTTGAAATCCTTTAACTGTTCCTGTGTCAGCGGTTGTTGATTTGCCATAATTACTCCTTATTTTAAAAAAATTTTCCGCGACCCGCCCGCCAAAACTCCGCTGCGCTCCGTTTTCGCGGGCTCCCGCGGAAAATTTTCCTGCGTGGGCCGGGCGTTGCTCTTGTCGAGCGTTCCTTTGCCGCTTCAACTTTACGTTGCTCTTTACCATTTTTTGATTTGGATTTTTTTCGATCCGCCCGCGTTTTGCGCAAGCTGCCACAAAATGCTATAAGCAACCACGCTAAACTTGCGCAAAACTGCGCTCTCGCGAAAATTTTCCTGCGCGACGGTTTTAAGTCTGCGGTAATCTTACCTTTATCTTACTTTCTCGGCGTTTTCGGTAACTATTCTGTTGATAACCTCGTCAAGCGGGGAAGCGCCCAGATCGCCGTCCTTGCGGGAGCGCAGGGATACGGTGTTCTCCTCCACCTCTTTGTCGCCGACGATAAAGAAGTAGGGTATCTTCTCAAGCTGTGCCTGGCGTATCTTATAGCCTATCTTCTCGTTGCGGTTATCGACCGAGGTGCGTATGCCGAGATTTTCAAGCCGCTCGGATATCGTCTCGCCATACTCCTTGGCTCTGTCGGTAACGGGGAGTATCCTCACCTGCTCGGGAGCCATCCACAGCGGCAGCGCGCCCGCGTACTTTTCAAGCAGATACGCCAGCGTTCTCTCGTAGCAGCCCAGCGAGGTGCGGTGGATAATATAGGGGCGCTTCTTGGTGCCGTCCACATCGACATACTCCATATCGAACTGTTCCGCGAGGAGCATATCTATCTGAATGGTGACCAGCGTGTCCTCCTTGCCGAAAACGTTTCTGTACTGAATATCCAGCTTGGGTCCGTAGAACGCCGCCTCGTCGATACCTACCGTATATTCAAGCCCGATATCGTCGAGTATCTTCTTCATGGCAGCCTGCGCGGTCTCCCACTGCTCCGGCGTACCCTCGTACTTGTTTTTGGGGTTTGCGGGATCCCACTGGGAGAATCTGAACGTGCAGTCCTCCAGCATTCCCACTGTGCCCAGCATATACTTCGCAAGCTCCAGGCAGCCCTTGAACTCCTCCTCGAGCTGCTCGGGGCGCAGGATATAATGTCCCTCGGAAATGGTAAACTGACGAACGCGGATAAGTCCGTGCATCTCGCCGCTGTCCTCGTTTCTGAAAAGCGTGGAGGTCTCCGTCAGCCGCATAGGCAGCTCGCGGTAGCTGCGCTGCTTATTCAGGAATACCTGATACTGGAATGGGCATGTCATCGGGCGCAGCGCGAAGCACTCCTTGGTCTCATCATAGGGATCGCCGAGAACGAACATTCCGTCAAGATAATGATCCCAGTGCCCCGATATTTTGTACAGCTCCCGCTTTGCCATATAGGGAGTCTTGGTGAGCTGACAGCCGTGCCTGTATTCAACGTCCTCCACCCAGCGCTGGAGTATCTGTATTACCTTAGCTCCCTTGGGCAGCAGAATGGGCAGACCCTGACCGATATAATCCACAGTGGTGAAATACTCAAGCTCTCTGCCGATCTTGTTATGATCGCGGCGCTTGGCTTCCTCCACCGCCTCGAGATAAGCGTTGAGCGCGTCCTTTGAGGGGAACGCCGTACCGTAGATTCTCGTCAGCATTTTGTTTTTCTCGTTGCCGCGCCAGTAAGCTCCCGTTACCGAGGTGAGCTTGAACGCCTTTACCGACGAGGTGGACATCAGATGAGGACCCGCGCACAGGTCGGTGAAATCGCCCTGCTTATAGAAAGAGATAGGCTCGCCCTTGTCGCTGTGTTCGCGGCAGAGCTCGACTTTATAGGGCTCGTTCTGTTCCTCAAGCCGCTTTATAGCCTCCTCGGGAGAGAGCGTGAACTGCTCGAGCCTTATGCTCTCCTTAACGATCTTCTTCATTTCCGCTTCAAGCTTAGTGAGAGTTTCGGAGGTAAATGGCTCCTCGGTATCGAAATCGTAATAGAATCCGTTGTCGATAGCCGGACCTATTGCCAGCCTGGTGTTCGGGAACAGCCTTTTTACAGCCTGCGCCAGCACATGCGACGCGGTGTGATTGAACGCGCGCTGTCCCTGCTCGTCCTCAAAGGTCAGTATCTTCACATCGTTTCCGTCCTCGAGAACGGTTCTCAGATCGACCGTTTTGCCGTTGATCTCCGCGGCGCAGGCGGTCTTTGCCAGCCCCATCTCCCTTGCCGCGTCAAACGCGGAAAGAGCCGCTTCAAACTCCTTGACCTCGCCGTTTACAGTTACTTTTATCATTTTTATCTTCCTTTCCGGCGAGCTATACAAACGCCCGCCCCGGATATTATGCGGTATCCCGCACTGTCTTTCCCGCAGCCGTGCGGGATATCAACTTATATTGTACTACTTATCGGCTTAAATGTCAAGGGGGAAAAGGGAGATTTTGACGTGAGAAAACGCAAATGATAATTTAAAACATCACTTGACAAATGCGCGTAAAATGCGTATAATTATTATAGGGAGCAAAAGAGATTTAAATACCGAATGCTTTGCTCCTTGATAGGGGACATAATAATGAAACGGACGGATCTGATCAAAATACTGAAACGAAACGGTTGGGTATTTAAGCGTGACGGCGGAAATCACGAAATCTGGACAAACGGAAAATACTGTGAGCCTATTCCCCGCCACCGCGAGATCAACGAAATGCTTGCGAAAGCCATAATAAGGAAATACAAACTCAAATAGCGCAAAGGAGGATAAGTATGAAAGTTGTTTATCCCGTAATTATTACCCAAACGGGCAAAGAGGATTTTTTTGTTGAAATTCCCGATATGGATATAGCTACTCAGGGCGACAGCGTCGCAAACGCTATTGATATGGCAAGGGACGCCATAAGTCTTATGGCGGTGGATATGGAGGACGACGGTAAGCCGCTTCCCGCCGCTTCGGATATCGGCGATATCAAGCCCGTATCGCCGAACGCCGTTATCACCCTGGTAGACTGCGACATATCGGCATATCGGCGTATGCTCGACAACAAAGCCGTGAGGAAAAACTGCACCATACCAAGCTGGCTGAATGCCGCCGCCGAGAAGCAGCATATAAATTTTTCGGCGGTGCTCCAGGCTGCGCTGATGGAGCAGCTTAATATCAGAAGATAGCATATGCCGCTCGTCCAAACGAGCGGCATATGCTTGTATAAAAATAAAGCCCGCGCGTTAAGGGGCATTCAAAACTCGTCCACAAATCGTCCACGCAGGAGAATTTTTCGCAACAAGCCCCAAAGCTCTGCGAATGCGGAGCTTTGGGGGCGCGGTAGGCGAACGGAGTTCGCCGGTGCGAAAAATTCTTTTAAATCAGTTAATCCTCGTCAACACTTCAAATAAATTTCAAATTTTTTTGTAACGAACCGTATATTTCCCCGTCTAACCGATGAAAGGAGGTGATATGTCATGGAAAACCCCGATTTCGACAGACTGTACAACGTCTATTACATGAAGGTATATTCCTACGTTATGACAATTGTAAAGAGCGCTCACATGGCGGAGGAAATAACCCAGCAGGTATTTTACAAGGCGCTGAACAGCCCGTCGCGCTTTGAGGGCAGATCGGACGAATTCACATGGCTGTGCGCCATCGCGAAAAATTCCGCGCTCGACGAGCTTAAAAAGCAATCCCGCCACGAGCCGCTGACCGAGGATATACCCTCCGCCAAAAGCATAGAGCAGACCGCGGAGGACGATGAGCTCACATTGAAAATACACCTGCTTCTGCACAACATGGAGGAGCCCTATAAAGAGGTCTTTCAGCTTCGCGTATTCGGGGAGCTGCCCTTTGCCAGGATAGGTCTCATCTTCGGAAAAACGGAAAACTGGGCGAGAGTGACATATCACCGCGCAAGACTTAAGCTGCAAGAAAGGTTGAAGGATCATGAGTAATAAATATCCCTGCGGACTTGTCCGCGATCTTATTCCTCTGTACCGCGACGGAGTGTGCGGCGAGGAAAGCCGCGAAATAGTCGAGGAGCACCTGCGGGAGTGCGGGGAATGCCGCGAGCTTTCCCGACAGCTTGACGATACGACGATCGAGCAGACCCTCTCCGCGGAATCTGTAAGCATACTCGGCAAGCACGAAAAAAAGGAGCGCCGCGCCGCTGTGACCGCGGGCATGATAGTTTCGGGGATACTGATGATCCCCGTTATCGTCTGCCTTATATGCAATCTGGCGGTTGGACACGCGCTGGACTGGTTCTTTATAGTCCTTACCGCGCTGCTTACAACGGCGAGCGTGATAGTCGTGCCGCTGATGGCAAGGGAGCGCCGCTTCTCTAAAACCGTCGGCTGCTTTACCGCGTCGCTTATGCTGCTTCTGCTTACGATCTGCCTGTATTCGGGCGGGAATTGGTTCTTTGTGACGGCTGTGCCGATCATATTCGGAATGTCGATGATATTCCTGCCGTTTATCATACGGCAGATACCGCTGCCGCCCGCGCTGAAAAACCGCGAGGCTCTGACGGTGATACTGTGGGACGTGTTCTGGCTGCTGTTTATGCTGCTGACCTGCTGCCTTTACGCCAACGGGGTATGGTTCGGCGTGGCGGCTGTGCCGGTCGTGTTCGGGGTGTCGGTGGTTATACTGCCGTTCCTGATCCGGCAAGTGCCGCTCCCCGAGTTTATGGCGAATCATAAGGGGCTTGCGGTAATGCTCTGGGATACGCTCTGGCTCTATCTGCTGATAATCGTCTGCGGGATCTACGGCGGCGACGGGAGCTACTGGCGCCCCGCGTTTATAATCACCTCGTGGGGCGCTCTGCTCCCCTGGACGATTTTTTTCACCGCGCGGTATCTCAAGGCTCACCCCATGATAAAGGCGGGAATTATCACAATAGTTTCGGGGCTGTTTTTGTCGACAATGAATGATTTTATAGAACATGTGGCGCTTGAACCTAGCGGCTACAACGTATACGGTCCGTCGATACTCAAAGCCGATCTGTTCGACTGGTCGGTTGATATGATAAGCAACAACGTGTCGCTTCTGATACTCGCGGGGTCGCTTGTGCTGGGAATAGCGCTTATCGCGGGCGGGATAGTTCTTAAAACAAAAGGGAAAAAATAAAGTGAAAATCCCCGAACGCGCAACCGTTCGGGGATTGCTTTACAGCTCGTCGATAGGCAGGGTAACGTTGTCCAGCCCGTGATAGTAATTCACGCTTTCGGCGGTGAATTTGTATACGCAGTAATCCTCGTCGTCAACGCCCTTGGGGTAATATATCTCGTCCCCCTCGTGCCATATCATGGCTTTGGTCTCGTGGTCGGTGCAGACTTCTATCGTTCCTGTGAAAAGAGCGCCCTTGAAATTTTTCTCGTCGCAGTAATACACCGAAGCCTTAGGGTTTTTCAGGAACTGCGCCGCACGCTTCGAGCTTGTGTTGGTGGAGAAATACTGCACCTTTACGTCCCCGAGCTCCACCGTCAGCATTGCCTTGATCTGCGGGAATCCGTTTTCATTCACCGAGCCGACGTATGCTACCTGCGAATTTTCGCGCAGAGCGCGTATTTCCTTTTTGATGTCACCGTTCATAATTATTCTCCTTTTTGATAAGATTTTCAAGCACCTTCCCAAGGCTGCCCTCAAAGGCGAGAATCTCGTCATCGTCAAATCCTCCGTAAAAAACCTCGCTCATTTCCGCCGACACATAGTCGTATTTCTCCCGAAGTCCCCGCGCCTTTTCGGTGAGCTTTATGCGCACGGCGCGGCGGTCGTTCGGGTCGAACGTTCTCAGAATTTGCCCCGATCTCTCCAGCCTGTCCAGCATGCTTGTAAGAGTTGTTTTGGCAAGACCCGTTTTCCTCGACAGCTCGATAATGGGTATGTCGTCCCGCTCCCACAGCACGAACAAAATCCGTCCCTGCGCGCCGTTGAACTCGCTTATTCCGTGCTCCGCGAGCATTTTCTCAAACACCCGTCCCTGTATCTGCTTTATCTTGCTGATAAGAAATCCGCCGTTGGTCTTTTCTATCATGCCTTATCATCTCCTACTATATAGTATAATACCATATGGTACTATTGTCAAGGGGTTTTTGAAAAAAATCCCTCAAACATCAATAATGAATGCTTGGGGGATTCAGTCTGTATATAGTGTGTTGATCTGGGCTGTTATGCGGTTAAGTTATGTTGACGAGGAGTAAATGATTTAAAAGAATTTTTCGCACCGGCGAACTCCGTTCGCCTACCGCGCCCCCAAAGCTCCGCATTCGCGGAGCTTTGGGGGCTTGTTGCGAAAAATTCTCCTGCGTGGGCGATTTGTGGACGAGTTTTGAATGCCCCTTAATGCGTGGGCTTTATGTTGCTATACTTCTTATAATTTTAAATCAGATCATCGCAACTCTCTGTGCGATATAATCCCTGACCTCGGAGATCGGCATTCTTACCTGCTGCATGGAGTCGCGCTCGCGGACGGTCACGCAGTTGTCGGTCTCGCTGTCGAAGTCGTAGGTTATGCAGAAAGGCGTTCCGATCTCGTCCTGTCTGCGGTAGCGCTTGCCGATAGAGCCCGCCTCGTCATACTCCACCATAAAGCTCTTGGAAAGCTCGTCGTGTATCTTCATTGCGTTCTCGCCCAGCTTCTTTGACAGGGGGAGTATCGCCGCCTTTATGGGAGCTATCGCGGGGTGGAAGTGCAGCACCACTCTCACGTCGTTCTTCTCCGCGTCGATGACCTCCTCGTCGTAAGCCTCGCAGATAAGCGCCAGCACCGTTCTGTCCAGACCGTAGGTGGACTCTATGATATACGGAACAAACTTTTCGTTGGTCTCGGGGTCGAGATACTCGATCTTCTGTCCGCTGTATTCCTGGTGGCGGCTCAGGTCGAAATCTGTACGGTTGTGAGTGCCGTTGATCTCTCCCCAGCCAAACGGGAACAGGAACTCGATATCGCACGCCGCCTTTGCGTAGTGCGCCAGCTTTTCATGGTCGTGATAACGCAGGTGCTCCTCTTTTATACCCAGGTCCATATAGAACTGCTTGCCGAACTGCTTGAAGTAGTCGTAAAGCTCGCTGTCCGTGCCCTCCTTGCAGAAGGTCTGGAACTCCATCTGCTCGAACTCTATGGTTCTGAAAGTGAAGTTGCCGGGGGTGATCTCGTTTCTGAAAGCCTTTCCTATCTGTCCTATTGAAAAAGGCAGCTTCGCTCTCATGGTTCTCTGAACGTTCAGAAAGTTGACGTACTCGCCCTGCGCGTTTTCGGGGCGAAGATAGATAACGCTCTTGCTGTCGGCGGTAACTCCCCTGAACGTCTGGAACATCAGATTGAATTCGCGTATTCCGGTATAGTTGGACTTGCCGCACTTGGGGCAGGGTATCTTGTGACTCTCGATATACTCGAACATCTCCTCCTTGGTCATAGCGTCGGGGTGAGCGTCGGGGTCGAAGCCCTCTATCAGATTATCCGCCCTGTGGCGCATTTTGCACTCCTTGCAGTCAAGCAGTGGGTCGGAGAAGCTGGCAACGTGTCCCGAAGCCTCCCAGACGCGGGGGTGCATAAGGATATCCGCGTCCAGCTCGTAGCTGTTGCGGCGCTCCTGGATAAAGCGCTTTCTCCACGCGTCCTTGACCGTGTTCTTGAGCCGCGCGCCGAGAGGACCGTAATCCCAGGTGTTCGCAAGACCGCCGTAGATCTCGCTGCCCGCGAAAATAAATCCTCTGCCCTTGCACAGAGCAACTATCTTGTCCATTGTCTTTTCTGTGTTGTTCATGTTATCTTCCTTTCGTGCCCCGCATGGCGGAGTGGGAGCGGGGTCATTATTCGTGAAAGCCCTTTGAGCGGAGCTGTCAGTCTATGAGCTTGAATACCTCGTTGTAAAAGTCGTCCGAGGAGTCCGCGATCTCTATGAACGCAAGCGCCCAGTCAAGATCGGACTCGGAGGCGCCGTCGGGATCACTGAGAATGGAAATGCATCTGAAAACGTTGTTCAGATAGGACTTTTCCGCCACCGCGAGGGAGTCTATCTTTGCCTCCGCGGTCTTGTCGTCTATGGAAACAGCCGCTATCTTATCTATTGCCTTGGTGCATTTCGCGAGAGCTTTCTCGGCGTTTTCCATATCAAAATCCTCGAGATATTCCATATACGACATATAGCTGTCGTAATAGTCGTTGTTGAGCAGCCGCCCGATCTTGTTCGTGCCGGTGTTGAGCTGCACAAGGAATATCACGCCCGCTATGGCAAACGCGACCACGGAGGTGCATATCCTCACCAGTATCCTTTTACCCATATTTTTGAACATAATTACCACCCTTTCCGTCTATTGATAAAATGTTTTTTGATATTTCCGAGCGCAAAGGCGCATTATTCCGATAACCGCGAAGCGGCACCGAAATCTTCCGTTATCAATTGTACATTATCAGTTAAATCAGAGCTTCTCTATCCAGCCCATATCGTCGGGCAGCTTTCCGTACTGCATACCCGTCATGGTGTCGTAAAGCCGCTGAGTTACCGCGCCGATCTTGTTGCCGTTTATCTCCATTACCTTGTCTCCCCATTTCAGACGGCCTACGGGGGAGATAACAGCCGCCGTGCCCGTGCCGAATACCTCGTCGAGCTTGCCGTTGTCGTAAGCCTCGGCTACCTCCTGAATGGTGATGGCTCTTTCGCTGACCTTCATTCCCCACTTTCTGCAAAGCTCCAGGGAGGATTTTCTGGTTATGCCCGAAAGGACCGACCCGCGCAGCTCGGGGGTAACTACCTCGCCGTCGATAACGAAGAAGATATTCATAGAGCCTACCTCCTCGATATACTTGCGCTCGATACCGTCAAGCCACAGCACCTGGGAGTAGTTCTGCCTGTGAGCCTCGTCCTGACCCGCGAGAGAAGCCGCGTAGTTTCCGCCCGTCTTGGTATAGCCCGTGCCGCCCTTTACGGAGCGCACATAATTCGTTTCCACATAAATTCCCACGGGATCGAGACCCGAAGCGTAATAAGCGCCCGAGGGGCTCATGATTATCATAAAATAGTAGTGCTCCGCGGGGCGAACGCCTATGTAGGGATCGTCCGCGAAAATAAAGGGGCGGATATACAGGGACGTTCCCTCTGCGGAGGGCACCCAGTCCTTGTCAAGCTCCACCAGCGTGTGCAGAGCCTTAAGACCGTCCTCAACGGGAAGCTGCGGGATAACAAGGCGCTCCGCGGAAACGTTAAGGCGCTTGAAATTCTCAACGGGGCGGAAAAACTGAATACCGCCGTCGGGAGTTCTGTAAGCCTTTAATCCCTCGAAAATTTCCTGCGCGTAATGGAGCACCATTGACGCGGGAGAAATGGAGATGTCGCCGAAAGGAACGATCCTTGCGTCGTGCCAGCCCCTGCCCTCGTTGTATTCCATAATGAACATATGATCGGTGAATATATGTCCGAATCCAAGCTTGCTTTCGTCCGCGGGCTTAGCCTTGGGAGAAGCGGTTTTTTCAATTCTTATTTCCATAATAATTCCTTTCCGTCCGCTTTAGCCATACAGCGGACTACAATACTACCCTACTATTATATCACCTTTTATGCCAAAAGTAAATATGTTTTTTTAAATTTCGGCGATAGTAGTCGGTTGTCGATGAGAACAGGCAAATATTGACAAGCACTTTAAATTATGGTATATAAGTGCCGGCGACTCCGGACGTTTTAAACGGAAGGAGGTGTTTAGAGTGGATCTTATTTCGTTTGTGCTCTCTGTCGTAGCAAGTGTGGTAGCCAACTACATATGCAAATGGCTTGACAAAGAGTAAGTCGGCAAAAGCCTAAGCAAAAAACGGCTCCCAATCTGCGGTTGGGAGCCTCAGACCGTAGAAAAACCCCATTTCCGCTAGGAAGTGGGGTTTAAAATTAAGCTGCAAAAATGAATTGAGGTAAAAACAAGCAA
>CAZKJC010000060.1:0-11560 GCA_964552995.1 uncultured Ruminococcus sp. | reverse complement strand
ACCTATGACCCTCTGCTTGTAAGGCAGATGCTCTCCCAGCTGAGCTAAACTTCCACATCTTGCCGCCCCTATTGGAACGACTATTATATTATACACACTTCTCCCCAAATTGTCAAGCGGTTTTTAAAAATTTTTTTTGATTTTTTTGAAATTTTTAGCCTACCCGCCTATAACTTGACAATGACATACGTTTTGTGTTATAATTCACCTATACTCAGTTTGTATTAAAAGCTATTGTAACGCAATGTTGATGCAGGAAATTTTTCGCGAGAGTCTGACGCGGTTCGCTCCGCGAAGCGGAGTGAGCCGTGTTAGGCGGGTCGCGGAAAATTTCAAATTTAAATAAATTTGCCCGGATCAACGTTTTATATACAAACTGCTATACTTATTATATATGGAGGGTAATGTATGAAACGCAAAATTCTGTCCGCGGTTCTTGGAGCTGTTCTGACCTTAGGAGCGCTGACCGCCTCCGTCTCTGCCGAGGAGACAAGATCGGTATCGGCGGAGCAGTATCTCGCCGCAAAGCTCCCGACGCTTATAAGCAATACCGGCATGAACAATTACACTAACTCGAACCGTTGGGCGCGTCCGGTCACATCGTACCTCACGACCGCGGACGGCGGCTATATGAGGGTACAGTCGGACAGCGCAAACAGTCGTGTGCTTGTGGAATATTACACCAAAGATTTCACATTGAAAAGCAGCAAAACAATTAAATATGAGCTGCCTGTTTTCGGCGCTTTTTATGAAACCGAGGACAACTATTACATATTAAGCGGGCAAAAAAATCCCGCCGAGAGCAATTCCGCCGAGGTTTTCCGTGTTACAAAATACGACAAGAGCTGGAAACGCGTATCCGCCGCTTCTCTTTACGGAGAGCGCACCGTTATCCCCTTTGACGCGGGCTGCGCGCGCATGGCTCACAGCGGCAGCACCCTTGTTATTAGAACCTGCCACGAAATGTATACCTCCTCCGACGGCAAAAACCATCAGGCAAATGTTACCATATCAATAAACACCGATACTATGACCGTCACCGAAGCAAACACGGAGGTCGAAAACTACGGCACGGGGTATTGCGGTCACTCCTTCAACCAGTTTATTATATATGACGGCGAAAATTTTGTGGGAGTTGACCACGGCGACGCCTACCCGCGCTCTGTCGTTCTGAACAAGTGGGCGGCGGATTTTGATTATGAGGAATACGACAGACAAAATCCCACCCCCTGGTTTTCCACCCCCGACAACCCTTATTGGCGCTGGATAATCGATCCCGAAAAGTCCGACCCATCAAGCGGCAGGACAAGCTACACCCTTGGTGATCCCCGTCAGCTCGCCGAGGTCTCCATGCTGGATATCTCCGGCAGCACCGGCGACAACGACACGGGCGTTACCGTAGGCGGCTTTGAAGTCTCCGGCAGCTCCTACATAGTCGCGGGCACTACCATTGACCAGAACAAATTCGGCAGCGCCGCAACGCGCAACATTTTTGTTTCCGTTATAGACAAGAACTGCACAAGCGGCAGCAAGCCCGTTATTACAAAAATAACCAACTATGCCGAGGGACAGCCCAGCCCCTCAAATCCGCAGCTTGTAAAGCTCGCCGATAACAAATTCATTCTGATGTGGACATACAAGACCTCTTCCTCCGCGCAGAATAAGATATACTACACCGAGCTTAACGGCAAGGGCGAAGCGGTAGGCAAGAGATACAGCTTCACCGGCGAGCTTTCCGACTGTCAGCCTATCGTTTCGGACGGGAATATCCTGTGGTACGTCTGCGACAGGAACAAGATAGGCTTTTATTCCATCAGCACCTCCGACCTCTCCAAAAACAATGTTTCCGAGATATACACGGAGAAGCCTGCCAAGGTCTCCGACTACGGCATTGAGAAGCTCCGCTCGAAAAACTCTGTAAAATTCAATTGGAGAGCCGCCGACAGAGCCGCCTCTTATATAATAAAATACTCGACCGACGGCAAGAGCTGGAAAACCGTTACCTCGGACAGCAACACCTGCACAATAAAAAAGCTGAAAGCGGGAACGAAATACTATATTAAAATCGCCGCGAAAAATTCCGCCGGCACAAGCGATTACTGCTCGGTATTCACAATAACAACAAAGAAGAAATAAAAATTTCGGGCTGCTTTCGGGCAGCCCGTTAGCCTGTATAAGTGTTGATCCGGGCTATAATGCGGTTAAGATATGTTGACAAGAATTAAATTATTTAAAAGAATTTCCCGCACCGTAATAACGTTGCTTTGCAACGTTATTACTAGTCCACCGCGAAAGCTCCGCGGAACTTCGTTCCGCGGAGCTTTCGCGGCGGCTTGCGGGAAATTCATGCGTGGGCGATTTGCAGTTCTCGGCTTTCAGCGCCCTTGACCGCTCGTTTTTTATGTGGTTCTGTGCTAAATTACCATTAAACCGTGGGCTGCCTGAAAGTAGCCCACATTTACATCAGCAGTTCTCCGCCAGCCTTTTCAATTCCTCTGCGGAAAACCGATATTTTTTATTGCAGAAATGGCAGCACACCTCGGTCTCCTGCTGCTCCTCGGCGAGGCGCTCCAGCTCGGCTTTTCCGAGGGAGATCATCACGCGCTCCGTGCGCTCCTGCGAGCAGTCGCAGTAATATTGCGCGTTCCAACTGTCGAGTATTTCTCCGCCAAGACCCTCCAGCGCCGAAAGCGCTATTTTTTCGGGCTCAAAGCCCTTTTCCAGCATATCGGTTATGGAGTCCATATTTTTAAGATTTTTCTCGATGCAATCCACCGCGCTGTCCGCCACGGGCGGAACGAGCTGAACCATAAATCCGCCCGCAGCCTTTACCGCTCCCTTGTCGAAAATTATCCCGAGAGCGCACACGGTGGGGATCTGCTCGCTTACGGTATAGTAGGCGGTAACGTCCTCCGCGATATTCCCCGAAACGAGCGGTATCTGCCCACAGTAGGGCTCCTTAAGCCCCATATCCTTGACCACCGTCAGAAATCCGTCCCTGCCGACTATCCCCGACACGTCCAGAGCGCCGTCGGCTCTCGGGGGGAGCTCCGCGGCGGGATCGCCCGCGCAGCATTTCACATTCCCGCGGTAGTCGGAAACCACCGTCAGCGTTCCCGCCGCGCCGCCGCCGTTTATTCTCAGTGTGAGGGTATCCCCCTCGTATTTCAGCATAGCTCCCATTATCGAGCCCGCCGTAGTCATTCGCCCCAGCGCCGCCGTAACGACCAGACTTGCCTCATGCAGCCGAGCAAGCTCCCTTACCATATCAGTCGAATCTATCGCCGAACAGAGAACGCTGCCGTCCTCCGATAAAGCTCTTACAATCTTTCCCATAAAACCTCTTTATTTTAATTTGAAATTTTCCGCGACCCGCCCGACACTGTTCACTCCGCTTCGCTCCGTAAACAGCGCCGGGCTCTCGCGGAAAATTTCCTGCGTGAGCGTTACGCCGCTCTCTGCGAGCATTGCTTTTCTGCGCGGGCATTATGCTGCGCGTTTTTTTCTTGCTGCCACAAGCAGCTTTTCGCTGTCCGCGCGCGGCGGGTCAAAGGTGAGATAGTCGTAGACTTTCTCAACCTCAAAGCCCGCTTTTTCCAGAAGCTCAGTAAGCTCCTCAATAGTCAGCGCGATCTCCCCGAAGCTCTCATACCCGCGGGAATAGCTGCCGTCCTCGTTCTCGTAGAACAAATCCAGCTCAATATCCACGCCGTTGTCCTCAGGACGGAATGTATTGTTCCAGGCGCAGTATACCCCGTCGACATCATAAATGAAAGTATTGTCGCCGAGTATTTCGCGGTGCTTGTACACGGTGTTTACGTCAAAAACAAATAGCCCTCCCGCGGTCAGATTTTCCGACAGCCGCTCAAAACAGGTGAGAATTTCCTCTTTGTCGGAGAGGTGGTTAATGCTGTCCAGGGTGGAGATCGCGGTTTCTGCCGCGCTGTACAGCTCGGTCTCGGTCATGCTCTGACATATCCAGCGCACCTTGTCGGATTTTTGCGCGGCAACGGACAGCATATCCGCGGAGGCGTCCGAGCCGATAACGTCGTAGCCAATATCCGCCAGCCGTACCGAAAGACTGCCCGTTCCGCAGCCCATATCCAGCAGCCGCTTCCCTCCGCCCAGCGCGGTTATTATATTATTATAGTATTCCGCGATCTCATCATAGGGAACGTTTTCGGTGAGCAGGTCGTAAACTCCCGCAAACTCTCCGTATCCTGCCATTACTCTTCCTTAAGGCGGTCAAATACTATTTCGTAGCCGCCCGCCGCCTGGTAGTTAAGGGTTTTGTTTACGCGGGAGATGGTGGCGGTGGAAGCTCCGGTCTCCTCTACGATCTCGGTGTAGACCTTGTTTTCGCGCAGCAGCTTTGCGACCTCCAGGCGCTGCGAGATCGCCTTGAGCTCCTGCGGCGTGCAGATGTCCTCAAGAAACGCTGTGCATTCCTCAACGGTCTCAAGTGTGAGCAGCGCCTTTGCAAGATAGTCCAGATTTGCGTCCATTCTCATTTTGTCATTCCTCCAAAAGAATTATTTTATATTATTTTAGCATAATAAAGCTAAAAAGTCAAGTGCTGTTTTGGATTTTAAAAAAATTACATGATATTTTTTTATTAAAATTACAATAAAACCTATTGACAATCGTTCCCTCTTGGTATATAATGATATGATTTATTGAACTACGATAAATGGGCGGCTTGGGATAGAAAGGAAATATATTTATGTACACTTATGTTGAAGACAAAACCTTTTTAAAACGCGCCCGAAACTTCTGCAGCGGTTTAATGCGTGAACTGGAAGATGAATTAAGAGAAGACGGAATAAACTCGCAGTTTTTCATGGTCGGAAGCGGTGCCAGAAATATGGTAACGCAAAATGAAGATGGGGCGATTGATTTCGACTACAATCTTAATATTTTGTACTGTGATGATTTTAACGATTGCAAAGTCATCAAGCAGAAAGTCATGACAGCTTTCAACCGTGTAATGCGTAGGCACAATCTTTGTGATGTTAATAATTCTACATCAGCAATAACAACCAAAAAAATGCATTTCCCCGACGATCCTTATATTGAGTTTTACATGGACATTTGTATCGTAAAATTAGAATTTGATGGGAAATGGTCGCGTCTCATCAATGACAAGCGTCATAACACGGGTTATTATTGGAATATAGTGCCATCATCTAAAAAATATATGGACAAAGTAAAAAAAATCAAATCTAACGACCCTTGGTGGTGGAATCAAGTCAGAGAACAGTATCTTGATATTAAAAATCATTACCTCACCCGAAACGATCATGATCATCCGTCATTTGTTTGCTACATTGAAGCTGTCAATAATGTGTATAATCAAATGTGCCAGACACAAAAGAAAAAACAGCGCAGAAGATAAAAACCTTGCAATTAAATTTGCATAAGCCGTAAAATATGACAAAAAGCGTTGCGTCAACAAGCGCATAAAGTCACCAAAATCTATGGGGGTTAATCATGAAAATCACAAAACGAAAAGTCGTAATATGTGTTATCGTCATTATATTTGCTGCCGTACTGCTAACAATATTTGTATATGCAGCGAAAAGCAAGTCTGCTGATGAAACAGGCTCGGCAGCATTCGACGGCTATTCGGGATATATAATAAAAACTGACCGCGATCCTTTTTTTGTGTCGGACAACCAAAGCGCTATGCTCTCGGAAAACGAATTAGTCAGAATGCAATTTGAAAACATCGATTTTCCCGCCGAGGATTTTTCAACAGGCGATAAAATTAAAATATACTTTCAGCGAGTGGGAGATCTAAATCCGCGCGTGGCTTTTGTAGACGGCATTGAAAGAATTGAAGCCGGAAATGTAGATAATATTGATACAGAAGTGTTGAACGAGTTGGAAAATCTGGGCTATGATATAATTTAGGTTATACCAATACAAACAACTCAACGGTTAAATATTCCCGCGGGTAATTTTTTGCCAATTCATTTTTTTGCAATCGAAATCAAGAAAAGTTTTCTCCGATCCCGTATAATTATCATAGAGCGATCAAATGAGGTGGTAACAAGAAATGAGCGAATGGTATAGTCTGGTGCAAATGATCACGGAAGAAGTCGATGAATGTATTAAGAAGCACAGTGATGAAAGAGTGACTCTTTCTGCTCTTTCGCAAAAGCTGGGTTATTCCGAATCCTATATTTCTTATAAATTCAGAGAGATTTCCGGAATGTATTTTCGTGATTATTTACGATACCGTACTCTTGCCTTTGCATTAAAAGAGGTTCGTGATACTTCAAAGGGGCTATTGGAAATTGCGATGGATCACGGTTTTTCCAGCCACGAAGCATTTTCCCGTGCTTTTAAAGAAGCCTTTGGCACAACGCCGAGCGAATACCGCAAAAATCCCGCTCCCGTCGTTCTTCGTACTATCCTCAAGCCGTTTGATTGCTACTTAATAAGTATTGGAGGAACAAATATGAAAGAAACTGCAAATGATGTTAAGGTGTATTTTGTGACCATACCCGCTCACAAATATCTTCACATCAGAAACTACGAGAGTATCGGTTATTGGGATTTCTGGCAAAAGCAAAGCCGGATACCCGGGCAGGACTGCGACACGATTTGCGGATTGCTTGACAGTATCAAAGGAAAGCTTGACGACATGGGCGGCGATGACGCAAACAGCGGCAGCGGTCAGATCATGGCATACATCAACGAGCCAAACGGCAGAATTTGTAATTGGGGCATTCCGCTGGCGGAGAGCTACGGTGTCCGGCTTCCCGCCGATTATGACGGAGAAATTCCGGAGCAGATGCAAATGATGGACGTTCCCGAGGGGGAGTACATTGTATTTGAACACGGTCCGTTCGACTATCAAACGCAAAACTGCAATGTTGAGCAAAAAATAGAGGAGGCTATGAAAAACTTCGATTACGCTTCCTCCGGCTATTGCCTTGACACTACGCAGGGCAGAGTGTTCTATTTTTATCATGATCCCGAGCGATACTGGAAGTTTGTCAGACCCGTTAAGAAGATACGGTAAATAAGCATCAAGTGAATAAAAAATTCCCGTGCCGTGCACTCCGACGCTATTTGTTGGAGTGTGCGGCGCGGGAATTTCTTTTTGAACAATTTGCTTCTCGTCAACCTCTGTTAACAGCACCTTGTCAGCAATGTTTTAACCGAATCCCCCTTGAAAAGGGGGACAGACTCACGATTTTTTCTTATCATTGTTAAACTTGATCTCGCCGTGCTTTTCCTCAAATTTTTCGATACATTCACGAATTAAAACAATGATCTGACCATTCGCGGAACGGGCTTCATAGTCTGCCACAACGTGAAGTTTATTCAGCATTTCATCGTCTATTCTTATTGACAAACTCTTTATAGCCATAAAAACACCTCTTTTTTATTGTATTATGACTTTATTTTATATCTGTTTTATGGTATAATGTGTAGATAGCGTTTAAATAGCGCCCAAAATATGCCTATGGAGGTCGTAATGGTAAATAAAGCAAAAGTAGCCTGCTTTTCCGGACACCGCAAACTTCCCCGCGACTGCGAGGAATTAAAAAAGCAGCTTCGCGCGGCTGTAATAAGCCTAATCGAGCAGGGCGTAGTGTTCTTCGGCGCGGGCGGAGCGCTGGGCTTCGATATGCTCGCCGAAGAAACCGTGCTCGAATTAAAAAATCAATACCCCCACATCAAATTGATTTTAGTACTGCCCTGCCCCGCCGAGCAGCAAACCCTCAAATGGAACGACCAACAACGGGAAAGATACTACAATATCCACGACCGAGCCGACAAGATCAGAACCCTGTCCCCACGCTATACTGCCGCCTGTATGCTTGAGCGCAACCGCCATCTCGTCAATAACAGCGCCCACCTCGTCTGCTATCTCCGTCAGAACCGCGGCGGTACTTTTTACACCGTCAACTATGCGGAAAAACACAACCTTAATATAATCCGCCTTTAATGCTCTCAATTTTTGTTGACAAGAAGTAAATGATTTAAGGCAACACCGCCCAAAATCCCCCGACACAGCGCACCGTATCGGGGGATCACACCTATTCTTTTTCCAGCACCCGGATATGCTTATTGCCGCGGAAGATAAAACACACCGCCGCTCCCGCTATACCCAGCACAAACGAGAGCGCCGCGGCTCCCGAGCCCTTGCCGCTGCCAAACAGCAGCACAGGCAGACTGTCCGCCGAGAGCCCGCCCATAAGCGGCTCAAAAACCTCGTCCACCAGAAATCCACCCAGGAAAAATCCTATCGGAATAGTAAAAAACTGAAGAGTATTCCGCGCCGAATACACCCTGCCCTGCATTTCCGTCGGTATTTTTGTGCGGAACATAACGTCAATACAGCCGTTCATAAGCGGAATGGGTATCCAGCCCAGCACCGCTCCGATACACCACACAACCGGCGTTCGCCCGAATGCCAGCAGAAAATTCTCCGTGCACAGCGAAAACAGCAGAGTATTGTGGATCACCCTCACGCGGCTTTTCGGCGCGGGCATAAACGTCACAATAATACTGCCCGCCAGCGTTGCTATCCCCACAAAGGTGTTGACCCACCCCAGCGCGCTTTCCCCGCCGTTTTCACGCGGAATAATAAGCGCGGGGAGCATAGCGTCATACATCGACGCGATAAGGTTTATCGCCGCCAGAAATAATATCAGCCACAATATCCCCAAATTGCTCCTGAGGTATTTCAGCCCGCTCTTTGCCGCGGACAGCACCGATTCCTTACTGTCCGACTCTCCCGCGATATCGGGAATTTTTATAAACAGCAGCAGCGAGATAAACGCCGCCAGAAAAGTTGCCATATCCACCGCAAACACGGCGAATATCCCGAAAAACGACATTACGGACGTTGCGAGCACGGGCGTAAGTATAGTCACCAAAGAATTTGAAAACGAGCGCATACCGCTTATCTTCTGATAATGCTTCGGCGGTGCGAGAAGCGTTGTAGCCACGTCCGAGGCGGGCTGCTGAATAGTATTCATAAGCCCGTTCACCGCGTTCAGTATATACAGGTGCCACACCGCGAGCCGTCCCGAAAGCATAAGCGCTATCACGACCAGCGTGCATACCGCCGCGAAGCTGTCGCACCACAGCATAGTTTTGCGCTTGTCCCACCTGTCGCTTAGCGCTCCCGCGAAAATGCTCATCAGCACGTAAGGCGCGTAGGAGCACACCGAAAGCAGCGCCGTGGTGAGCGCCGAGCCGCTCTCACCGTACAGCCATATCACCAGCGCGAAATTCGTCATCGCGCTCCCCAGCGCCGAAAAGGACTGGGTTATCCATAAAATTAAAAAATATTTGAGTTCCTTTAATGTGTTCATAAAGACTTTGCCCCTTTTTGATTTTTTTCACTCAAAAACGCAAAGTCCGACGGACGATAATATCCGAGACCCGTCAGTTTATCAACGGGTCATATTGCTCCATGCGGCTTCGTCCGAAGTCAGACCCTGCATGGAGCGTTATCTTTACAATTATAAAATCCCATTTTTTCACCCCGTTTCATATTTCGCTTATTTCCGTGAGCCGCATAAATTCCTCCAGCGTAAGCTCCTCCGCCCTTGCCGTGGTCTTTAGCCCGCATTCCGCAAGAAGCTCCGCCACCTCCGCCTTGCTCTTCCCGAGCTCCGCGGAAAGCGGGTTCACGAGCTGCTTTCTTCTCTGCGCAAAAGCCGCGCGGACTATACGGAAAAGCCTGCTTTCCGTATCCGGAGGAAGCGGCACATCCCGCTTTATATCCAGCCGTATAACGGCGCTGTCCACATTTGGCGCGGGCATAAAGCTCCCGCGGTTTACCCTGAACAGCATTTTCGGCTCGCTGTAATAGCTCACCGCCAGCGAGATAGCGCCGCACTCCCTTGTAGCGGGCTTCGCGCATATCCTGTCCGCCGCCTCTTTCTGCACCATCACCGTCATCGCGGAAACAGGCAGGCGGCTCTCAAGAACCCTCATAATAACGGGCGACGTTATATAATAAGGGAGATTCGCGCAGACGACCACCTCGCCGTCCCCGAATTTTTCTCTTATAAGCCTCGCAAGATCGGTTTCCATAACGTCCGCGAAGACCACCTCGACATTATCGAAGTCCGCCAGTGTTTCCTCTAAAATAGGCTCCAGTCTCCTGTCGATCTCCACCGCGACCACCTTGTCGCAGCGTTCCGCCAGCTCGCGGGTGAGAACTCCCACCCCCGTGCCTATCTCCAGTGCGCACACTCCCTTTTTGCAGCCGCCGAGCTCCGCGATCTTAGGACAGACCGCGGGATTGATAAGAAAATTCTGCCCCAGAGCCTTCGAGAACGAGAACCCGCTCATCTCAAAAAGCCGCTTGATCTCCTTGATGTCCGTCAGCCGCAATCAGTATCCCTCGCTTCCGACAAGGCTCTCGTCGTTTTCTATCCAGTCGCTTACCGTAAGCGTCTTGTATTCCGTGGGAGTAACGCGGATTATCACCTTTTCTATACCCGCGTTGATGATCTGCCGCTTGCACATCGAGCACGGCTCGACCTCGCCGTACAGCTCGCCCGTTTTCGCGTCGTGGCAGGCAAGATACAGCGTTGACCCTATCATATCGCACCGCGGCGCGCTGATGATACAGTTAGCCTCCGCGTGCACCGAGCGGCACAGCTCATAGCGCTGCCCCTTTGGTATATTCAGCCGCTCCCGCAGACAGCTCCCCAGATCCGAGCAGTTCACCCGCCCGCGCGGAGCGCCGTTGTATCCCGTCGCGATTATCTCGTCGCGGCTGACTATTATCGCGCCGAAGCAGCGCCGCAGACAGGTGCTGCGTTCCGCAACGGTCGAAGCTATGTCAAGATAATAATTCGTCTTATCACGTCTCTGCATGTCGGCTCCTTAATCTTAAAAAAATTTTCCGCACCGCGCCGAACAAGTCGGCGCTACCGCGCTCCCAAAGCTCCGTTTCGCTGCGCTCAACTACGCTTTGGGAGCTTGTTGCGGAAAATTTTGCTGCGTGGGCGGTTTGTTGCTCTTGGCGGGCGTTGCTTTATTGCGTGAGTTTTGCGCTGCTCTGTACGAACTTATTCTTACTTTCTCTTATTCATCTGCTTTGAAATAAACGACTTGTTCTGCACCGGCTTGGGAATAAGCGGTAATCTCGGGTCGCGCTTCGCGGAAGCCTCGGGACGCTTTGTCATTTCCGGCAGCGGACCGCCCTCGTCTATCGCCTTTATAAAAGCTCCCGCTATGGTCTTCTGATCGGGCAATCTCTTGGAGAAATCGCAATAATCCACCACCGCGGCGAACTCATCACGCGCTTCGTCCCTCCTGTCCAGATTCGCGAGAAGCTCCCCGAGCACACAGCGATACTCTATCGCCATTTCCTCGTTCCCTCCGTCCATCTCTTTGTCTATCGCCTTGTTAAGATACTCTACGGCACGGTCGTAGCTCTCCATATTGATATACTGAAGTGCCGCCTCAAATTCCAAGTTCATATTTATTCTCCTTATTAAAAAAATTTTCCGCGAGTTATTTAAAAAATTTTCCGCACCGCGCCGAACAAGTCGGCGCTACCGCGCTCCCAAAGCTC
>CAZKJC010000059.1:0-11617 GCA_964552995.1 uncultured Ruminococcus sp. | reverse complement strand
TGATTTTTTATCCGGATCGGCGCCCGCTTCAAGCAGCAGCTTTATTACTTCAACACTTCGTTTCAGGTCGTAATTCTTGCACCTGACCACTGCAAACTGCAAAGCAGAAGCTCCCATCAGCGTTTCCGCGTTCGCGTCCGCGCCGTTTTCCAACAGTGCCTTAACTATGACGGGTTCTTCAAACTGTGCCGCAAAATGAAGATAAGTAAATCCCATATTATCGGCTTGCTCCAGATCCACACCCAAATTGATAAGCTCGATTGCTCTTTGTTGGTATTTTTCGTTTTGGTCGAATGCCAAATGCGTAATGCAGTGCGTAAGCTCGGTTCTCCCGCTTTTATCGGGGGGCAATTGTCTTTTCATTGTATATGCTCCATTCTCGGCTCAAGTGTTGTTCTCCAGCCCGAAAAGCCCGCGCATTTCCTCCATAAACGGCTCGCCGTACAGCTTGGGGTAGTACCCGAAAACCAGCGCGTAGAACTGCCCGTCGGAAAGCGCCTCATACTCTCCGAAAAGAAAGCCCGGGTAGCTTTTCATCGCGTCGCACATGGAGCGCGCTTTTGCGCCCTCTCCCGAAACAAGCTCGGCGCATATTTTATCGTTGCCGTAGATCAGCGCGGGGACGTGCTTTGCCGCCTTTTCAAAATCGTAGTCCAACACGGGGTATGCCGCGGAGAAATACCGCTTTACCAAGGGGTAAAACTGCCTGTTCTTCCTTTTCAGCTCGGCTTTCAACGTTCTCATCAGCTTTCCGAGGGGCTTTTCCTCATTATTGCAGTGCGACAATGCCGCCGAAAGGCTGTCCAGAAGCGCCAGCTCGTTGAGCGGCAACTCTCCCTTGAGCAGCTCGGAATAGGCGGTTTTGGATATGAGCAGCACGCGCCCGAGTGCGTTTTTTTCGGACATTGACATAACGATCACCCCGCTTGAAAAGTATATAAAATGTTGACCTAAAGCAAATTATCTAAAAGAATTTCAAAATTCACGCAAGCTATCCTCGGTCACTTCGTTCCCTGCGGTATCTTGCGGGAACCGGTCATCGCTCGCTGTACGCTCGCTCGACCTTTTTGAAATTCAGATGCACCAACATTATGCTGCTATGTTTTATTATCAGGCTTGCCGCTCAATCTGCGTATACGAGAGTACACGAACGCCATCACGACAAGCAGCAGCTCCGGTATTGTCTGCCACAGCCGCGATACCACCGATATTACCATAGCGTCGCTCTGCGGCATTATCAGCATAAGCCCCGCCACGATTATTCCCTCTCTTACCCCCAAACCCGAGGGTGCGAATATCGCCAGGATACCCATTATCGCCGAAACGCCCCATATACCCGCGCAATACAGCAGCTGCGACCACTCCACGGCGGGATATATCGACTTTGTAAGTATAAAAAATCCGAAGCCGACGATAAGCCAGTTGCCGATAAACAGCAGCACTACCTTTAACATCTGCGAGTATTTCATGGGGATCTCCAGATTTTTTTTGAAAATCTTTCCGATAAGCCGCAGCACAAAATTTATTATTTTCGGGTGGATACACACGAAAAACGCGACTATAAGCAGCAGCGTGAGCCACTTGTAATTCTCCAACAGCTCGTTCGGGAAAAAGAACAGGGACACTATAAACAGCATTGCCGCTCCGAGCAGGGTGCAGACATTCTCAATAAAAAAGCAGACCGTCACCTTTGACAGCGGCGCGTCCTCCTCTTTATAATAAGTAAGCCGCGCGGCAAGCATGAAGACCTTTCCCGGGATATATTTGCCGAGTATCGAGTAGAGATAACTCGTGACCGCCTTTTCATATTTTATGGAGCAGTTGTTTATTTTAGTAATGTAATGCCACAGCGACGCGAGGGTTATTTTATACACAAAATAAAACAGCATGGATACAATAAATATCCCGATATTCACGTTCATGATCTTTTCGGAGAACTCGTCCCAGTTCTTCCAGAAATACCACGCCAGAAAGACGACTACCAATACTCCGAATGTGATCTTCAAGGCTTTCAGCAGCTTGTCTTTATTTATTTTGATCTTCATCTTTCCCCCGCCCTCTTGTCAACTCAAAGTTGAATTGCCATTATATATTCCTCATCGTTTTCACCGATTATCTCAAATCCGACCTTTAAGTACATTTTCAGCGCGTAATTGGCTTTCTGAACCGCCAAAGAAGCCCGCTTATATCCGTTTTCTTTAAGTATTTTCAGCATTTCCCTCATCAGAGCCGTTCCTATTCCCCGACCGCGGTATTCCTTATAAAGGGATATTGCAAAAGAGGGCGTTTCATCGTCCACATGACCGTAATCGTTCATCACGCGAACCCAGACCGCCCCGATGATTTTTCCCT
The DNA here is from genome assembly GCA_964552995.1 of uncultured Ruminococcus sp. GTDB lineage: Bacteria > Bacillota > Clostridia > Oscillospirales > Ruminococcaceae > CAG-115. The sequence goes on along the minus strand of CAZKJC010000059.1, from coordinate 9,265 downwards.
CCGCTTCGGCGACAAGAGCCCTGTCGTGAGGCTGCGCGCCGAAATCCCGTACATAGACTTGCAGCTCGGGGGAATTGATTATCGCTCTCGGCGGCGGCTCTACGCCCTCGGGAATAAATATCGCTTCATACAGGAAATCATTCAACAGCGGGTATTCGGAGTTTTTGATTTGTCTTATCGTATAATCCATTCCGACCGCCGCTAGAAGCTCAACAAAACTCTTATAAAGCACATATAGTAATAAACCAGCCATGTGGGCAGCTTTTCCACTTTTTCGGGGTGCTGCGCGCTGTATCTCATGTTCTTTGCCGCCAGCTTATAGGCGAGCTTGTGGTTCCATTTGCATACGCTGTCGATATCCACGTTCAGCACCTTGCCCTCGTCGGCAAAGGCTCTCCACTTCGCTTTCGCGCAGTTCCACTTGAACACCAACGCCCGCTTCTGGCTGCGCAGGATATGCTCGTCGTCTATCCTCGCGTCCACTATAACTCCCGCCTTTACCGCGGAACGGTACATTTTCAGCGCGTTTTCGGTGCGGATAACGCAGCTTGTGTGCTTGATGGGGTTCTTTTTCATTTCCTTGAGCCAGATATCGCCGAAGCTGATGTCCGCTTCATATCCGAACTGATCCTGGCACACCATGCAGCTACCGCGGCTGAAAAAGTAGGCGTTTTTATAGGCGCAGATAGTCTTGGAATAGGACAGGGTCTTTTCGCTGCCGTCCTCATACTGCACCGTTGAAAGCCCGCGCCAGTGACCGCGACGGTAATACAGCCGCTTCGCTCCCTCAAGGGATATGCCCGCCTTGTGAAGCGGCACTAAGGTCGCGTTTTCGTGGTGGCTTCCGCTGCAATATAAGCCCAACTTCAGCGCTATCTTCTTCTGAAGCTCGGGGCGGCTTTCCAGCATTTTGTTGAAAGCCCTCATCTGGCAGGGAACAAGCACCACGGCAAGTCTCCCCTTGAACTCCTCCAGCATATCGACGTGCTTCATAAGCGGCATATGCATATATACCGACGAGGAGCACTCCATAAGCTCCTCCGGCGAGGTGGCGATAAAGGTCTTGTAGCCGAGCTTGCCGTCCTTTATCTCGCTGCGGGTGACCCACGCCCCGTCTATCCGCTTTGTTTTCAGCAGATGGCACAGCAGAGCCGTTATCATGCCGCCCGACGCGGCGTTCGCGCGTATCGACTCATCGGCGGCATAGCCCATGCGGCAGCAGATATGCTCTCCGATATATTTTTCGGGATCGTTGAAGTCCAGCAGCTTTACCTTATCCGGAACGTACAGCAGCACGTCGATATAATCTCCTATAAGGCGGATATTTTCGAGCGAGCTCTCCTTTGCCCTCGGTAGATTTTCCTCTATTTTAGCCTTTATGTTATCGCTTTCCTCCATAAGCCCGAGAAATCTCTCCCACAGCTTGTCGCCGTTAAGCTCGGAGAAATCCATGGCATACTCCCCAAGCTCGAACATATCGAGGACCTCTTTATACTTATGCGACCAACCCAGCAGCAGCGTCGGCACGCCCTTTTCCAGCGCGCCTATCATCGCGTGGAAGCGCGAAGCCACAAGCGCCTCGCAGCGCGCTATCAGCTCGCGTATCTCCTCGGGCGCCATCTCGCGCGGATACCACCGCACCTTTGATCTGTCCTTGACGCTCTCGTAGACCTCGGTGCATATCATCAGGTCGTTGTTGCGGGGCTTGTCGCTGCCCTCGCGGGCGGCGTTGGCTATTATCAATACATTATAATCCTTTGCGTTGAGACGGTTGATGAAATCCGTCATGATCCCCTTATAGTCAATGCCCATCTTCCGGCACTTTTTCTGCACTACGCTGGATATCGAAACGGCTATGACCGGTCTTTTAGTATAAAAATTTGTCTTGCAGGTTTTCTTCACCTGCGCCGCCCAGTACTCGCTGTCGGGCATGGTGAACGCTCCGTCGGCGCACAGCTTTACATTTTTCGTAACACCGATCTCTTTCAGATTTTCAACGGTGATCTCCCCACGCGCGCATATCAGCTTCATTTTGGGGAGTATCCACTTCGCGAGGAACTTGTTCCAACCGTTCTTGAACGACCCCATCGCCTGCGAATACTTCACTACGGGAACTCCGCACAGCATGGGCACCGCCGCGCACACAAATGCATAGGTGTTCATCACAAATCCCCTGCTGTCCACAAAGGATATTCCCGCCTCGTCAATAACAATATCACACTGCGAATACGCCTTTATGATCTTGTCCTTTTTCAGCAGCTTCCGCAAAAAGGGCAGCCCCTTATACAGTATCGCCAGCGGAAAGGTGAGAAACAGCAGCCGCTCGGGCTTCGCGTTTACCACCTTTATATCATATCTCTCCGGCATTTCCGCTATCAGCTTGCGGTCGGCTTTGGGATACGTTGACATCAGATAAAAATTTATCCTCTCCCCGTAGCGCTCCTTAAGCTGTTTTATGCTGCTTTGCAGCATCGCCGCAGCTCCCTTGTTTCCGCTGAAGCTGGCAGCGGTTATTGCGATATTGATAGACTTCATGTATCCCTCTTATTTGAATTTGAAATTTTTCGCACCGCAAATGCTTGCTTTGCAAGCATTTGCTAGCCTGCTGTGAAAGCTCCGCGGAACTTCGTTCCGCGGAGCTTTCACAGCAGCTTGCGGAAAATTTCCTGCGTGGGCGTTACACTGTTCTTTGTCAACGTCCCTATTATTCGTGGGCGTTACGCTGTTCTCTGCTAACATCCCTATACTGCGCGGGGTAACGTTGACGGCGGATTTCGCCGCATAACGATCACTTTACCCTTTTTATCTTAACCTTGACCGTAGAATGGCGCGGCTGCTCCGACTGAACAGGCTGCTCGGGCGTCGGCGCGGGAGAGGTCGGCTGCTCGGCGGCTTTGTATGCCTGCTCGTAGAAATACTGCTGCGAATTTATCGGCTCCTCGCCCTCGGAGCGCTCCACATGACGATACAGTCCGTTGCCGCCCTGCTCGCGCGCCTTTACGTTATCCCTCAGCATAAGCTCAAACGAACCCGCCACTCTGTCCGCAAGTCCGCGGTCAAGTATCGGCGCGGCTACCTCTACGCGGCGCTCGGTGTTCCTCGTCATGAAATCGGCGCTGGAGATATACACGCGGCGGCGCTCTCCTCTTCCGAAAATATATATCCTGCTGTGCTCGAGGAATCTCCCCACGATGGAGATGACCCTTATATTCTCCGTGTTGCCCTCAACGCCCGCGACAAGGCAGCATATTCCCCTCACCACAAGCTCGATCCTGACTCCCGCGCGGCTTGCTTCCGCGAGCTTTTCAATAATATCCTTATCCGTCAGAGAGTTCATCTTTATCCCTATATAACCCTCCGAGCCGTAGGTTATCTCATTATCTATAAACTCCACGATGCGGCTCTTTAAGCCCTTCGGAGCTACCAGCAGCTTGTTTGTGCTCTCAACAGTATTCCCCACCATAAGCGCGTTAAACACCACCGAAGCATCCGAGCCGAAATCCCTGTCCGCCGTCATCAGGCAAAGATCGGTGTACAGCCGCGAGGTGCGCTCGTTATAATTTCCCGTGCCCACCTGCGTGATATAGCTTACGCCGTCGCCGTCGCGCAGAGTTATCAGCAGCAGCTTGGAGTGCACCTTGAGCTCCTCGAGACCGTATATTACCGTTACGCCCGCTTCCTCAAGGCGCTTCGACCAGCCGATGTTGTTCTCCTCGTCGAACCTCGCGCGGAGCTCCACCAGCGCCAGAACGTCCTTGCCGTTCTCTGCGGCTCTTATCAGCGCGTTGATTATCTTGCTCGCCCTTGCTACGCGGTAAAGCGTTATTTTGATCGACATTACCTGCGGGTTGTCCGCCGCTTCCTCAAGCAGCTTTATAAACTGATTGATATTTTCATAGGGATAATTCAGCAGTATATCCCGCTTGAGCACCTGCTCTATGACAGGCTTGCCCGTTTCGATAAGCGGGGACTTCTGCGGCGCGAGCTGCGGGAAAAACAGCTCGCTCTGCTTCTCCAGTCTGCGCTCCAGCGCGGAAAGGAAATCCATATTGAGCGGAGCGTTCTGCATAAACACAAAATTCTCCTTGACCCCAAGCACCTTGGTAATGCTCTCCACCACCTGCGGGGAGGGCTTGCCCTGGAACTCCAGGCGGACGGGGTTGAGCTTTTTGCGCTTTTTCACCAGCTTACTCATTATATCGCGGAAATCCATATCATGATCGAACAGACCCTCGTTGGGCGCGATATCCGCGTTTCTTGTAACTCTGAAAATGCAGCGGGAGATTATCTCGAAATTGCTGAAAACCTGCTTTGCGTAGCGGGATATCAGCTCCTCGCACAAAATAAATTTGCCCGTTTTCGGCAGGAATATTACCCTGGGAAGATTTTCGGACGCGGGAAGTATACCGAGAGTTATCTTGCCCGCGGGATCGGTCTTTTTCCGTATCGCCGCGCCTATGTATATCTCGCCGCTTTTCAGGAACGGCACGGGGTGCTTCTTATCCACTACCCCCGTGAACAGCAGCGGGCGTATCTCGCGCGTAAAAAACGCTTTAAGGAACGCGTCCTCCTCGGGAGTGAGCTTATCCTCCGCGATATGCTCCACGCCGTACTTTGACAGCCCGCGCATTATCTCGGCGTAGGCGTTGTCCTTTATCGGCAGCAGCGCCTTGACGCGCTTGGCTATCGCGCTGAGCTGCTCCTTGGGGGTCATATTGGTTTTATTTTCCTTATCCTTGGGGTCGAAGCGCGCCTTGTCGTTAAGGCTGCCGCACCTTATCATGAAAAACTCGTCAAGATTGGAGCAGAATATCTGCACGAACCTCAGTCTTTCAAATAAGGGAGTTTCCTCGTCGCGTGCTTCCTCCAGCACTCTCTCGTTGAATTTGAGCCATGAAAGCTCTCTGTTATCATAAAAATTACTTCCCATAGTTGTGCTCCTGATCGTCACCGTTCACTAGCCAGTATACTGTAATAATCCGTGTCGCATATTCCCTGATTGTTCCAGTCCGCCTGTCTGAGCGTTCCCTCGTATTTCATGCCGCACTTTCTCATCACCGCTCCGGAATGGGGATTATGCGGGTCGTGCCTTGACTCGACGCGGTTTACTCCCACCTCGTCAAAGAGAAAATCAATGACCGCGCCCAGCGCCTCCGTCATAATTCCCTTATGCCACCACGGCTTTCCGATGCAATACCCTATATGCGCGCTCCCGACGGTCTCGTCCGCTCTAACCACGGCTATTGAACCGATAGGCTCGTCGGAATACTCCTTAAAAACTATCGCCCACTGGTAAAATCCCTTTTGAGAATAATTGCTTACCCAGTCACGCAGAACCTCCTCGCTCACCGAAACGTCCGCGTGAGCCCGCCACATAAGATATTTTGTTACCTCGGTGTCGGAAGCCCAGTTTTTATACATTGCCTCCGCGTCGTCTATTGTAAACTGCCGCAATATCAGCCGTTTGGTCTCTATGCGCTTTGTACCCTTGTGCTCCATTTTTATTTTCTCCCTATTGCCGCCTTGATAAAATCGTTGAACAGCGGGTGAGGTCTGTTGGGTCGCGACTTGAACTCGGGGTGGAACTGCACCGCCACGAACCAGGGGTGAACGTCCTTAGGCAGCTCCACTATCTCCACCAGCTTGCCGTCGGGAGACAGCCCCGCGAATTTCAGACCCTTTGCCGCGAGCTGCTCTCTGAAAGCGTTGTTGAACTCGTAGCGGTGACGGTGGCGCTCATATATCAGCACCTCGCCGTATACCTCGCGGGAAATAGTACCCTCGTCCAGCTTGCAGGGATACAGACCCAGCCGCATTGTGCCGCCCATCTCAACGCCCTTCTGGTCGGGCATTATATCTATAACGTTATAGGGGAACTCGCCGAACTCCGCGGAGTTCGCTCCCTCAAGACCGCCGACGTGCCGCGCGAACTCCACGACCGCCATCTGCATTCCCAGGCACAGACCGAAATAGGGCACCTTATTCTCTCTCGCGAAGCGAACCGCCTCGATCTTGCCCTCGATACCCCTGTCGCCGAAGCCGCCGGGAACGCATATACCGTCAAGTCCCTTAAGGAGCTCTCCCGCCGTTTCGGGGGTTATCTCCTCGGAATTTATCAGCTTTATGTCAACGTTAGCCCCGTTTGCCGCTCCCGCGTGACGTATCGACTCCATAACCGAAATATACGCGTCGGGCAGAGCAACATATTTGCCCACAAGCCCGATGGTCAGCGGCTCGGTCGCGTTCTCCTGTCGCTTTACCATTTCCTCCCACTCGGTGAGATCGGGCTTTCTGTCCTCTAAGCCGAGATGATGGCACGCGCAGTGCGCCAGCCCCTCCTTCTCCAGCATAAGCGGAACGGCGTACAGCGACGACGCTGTGAGATTCTGTATAACGTCCTCCTTGCGAACGTTGCAGAAGCTCGCCACCTTTTCCCGCATTTCCTCGGGAATTTCCGTTTCGCTCCTCAGCACCAGCACGGTGGGCTGTATGCCTATCGACAGCAGCTCCTTTACGCTGTGCTGGGTGGGCTTTGTCTTGAGCTCGTTGCTGCCCGATATAAATGGCAGCAGCGTTACATGGATATACATTACATTCTCCCGCCCGAGCTCGTAGCTCACCTGGCGGATAGCCTCCAGAAAAGGCGTGGACTCGATATCGCCGACAGTGCCGCCTATCTCCGTTATAACCACGTCAGCCGACTCCGCGCCGCTGTTCGCCACGCGGTAGATACGCTCCTTTATCTCGTTCGTCACATGGGGGATAACCTGCACCGTGCCGCCGAGATAATCCCCGCGACGCTCCTTATTGAGCACGTTCAGATAAATTTTACCCGTGGTGACGTTGCTGTTCACCGACAGATTTTCGTCAATAAAACGCTCGTAGTGCCCGAGATCAAGGTCGGTCTCCGCGCCGTCGTCGGTCACGAAAACCTCTCCGTGCTGATAGGGGCTCATCGTGCCCGGGTCAACATTAAGATAAGGGTCGAACTTCTGGATCGTTACCTTGTAACCCCTCATTTTCAGCAGCCGCCCCAGCGAAGCCGCCGTAATTCCCTTTCCAAGCCCCGACACTACGCCGCCGGTGACAAATATGTATTTAGTAGCCATAATCTTCCCTTTCTTGATTTCAAAAAAATTTTCCGCGACCCGCCCGCAAAAGCTCCGTTCCGCTTCGCTTCACTCCGCTTTCACGGGCTCCCGCGGAAAATTTTCCTGCGTGGGCGTTTTGTCGCTCTTTGCGAACGACCCCTTGCTGCGTGAGTTTTGCGTCGCTCTCTGCGAACGTTGCTTTGCTGCGGTCAAGCTATGTTGACAAGGAGCAAATTATTTAAAAGAATTTCAAAATTCCCGCAAGCGATCCTCAGTCGCTCACTACGTTCGCTCCTTGCGGTCGATTGCGGGAACCGGTCATCGTTTGCCATTAAGGCAAACTCGACCTTTTTGAAATTCCTGCGTGGGCTTTGCGTTGCTCTTGGCGAACGTTGCTTACTGCGTGAGTTTTGTGTTGCTCTTTGCGGGCGCTGCTTTCTGCGGTCGCTTTATGCTGCTGTTTGCTTTCAGCGCTTTGCCGCGCGTATCATATTATCCTATTTATTATACCACTTTTCGAGCTTTTTTTCAATAGCTATTTCCCGAAATGCACAAAAAGATAAACAAAAAACGCGCCAAAAGAAAAAGAGGTAAGACTTTTAACTCTTACCTCTAGCTTCTTACCTTTAAATCAAACCGCTCTCTGAACAAGACCCGAGCGCAGGCAGCGAGTGCAGGCGTTTACTCTGCATGGAGTGCCGTTTACGATAGCCTTGACCTTTTTAACATTCGGCTTATAGGTTCTGTTGCTGCGTCTGTGAGAGTGAGATACCTTGATACCGAAGGATACGCTCTTGCCGCAGATTTCACATTTTGCCATTTTTAGCACCTACCTCTCTTGTGTAGTTTTTCAGTAACAAGAAACATTATAACACATTAGCCTTGAAATTTCAAGGGCTTTATTCATTTATCTTCATTTTTGTGCAATTTTACCAAACCACGACCGCTTTCATGCCGATTTTCAGCCGTTTATGCTTGCGTAATATACGCCCCTGCCCTCGTCTATCTGCGCTATCCCATTCTGTATAATAAAGGTTTTGTAATGGTTTTCCCGCAAGTACTCGGGCGGCGGCTCTATATATGACAGCGGTGTGGTGTAATTTATATTAAGGTAACGGTCTCCGCGCAGGAAAGCCGTGGTTATCGTGCCGCCCTCCGCTTCTATTTCATCAAAGGCAGCCTGAACGTCGGCTCTGTCCGCGAAATACTCGCGGGTGACGGGAATGCTCGGAAGCTCTCCCCAGCTTTTATCCGTTTCGTTAAAGCCGAAAGGGTAGGGCGTCCATGTGTGACCGCCCAAAACTCCCTCTACGGCGTTATATTCCGAATGATAAAGGGCAAATATCCCGTTTTCAAGATACGCGGGATTAAAGCCGAGATCCGGTGATGTTCTTATCATCATTCCGCAAAATGACATCTCATGCTCATACGGAGCACCGTTTGACACACCGTAAATGGAACTGGGCATAGAATTCCCAAACCACTGTATTATAAAAAAACCGCCATATCTGGTACAGTCTGTTGTACCAAGCACGCGGCTGCCAAATTCCGTCAGCTCACCGTCTTTAAGGAAATACGTTTCACCCATAGAATCCTTGATAACAAAGGCTTCATAGCTGCCGTCGCCGTCGTAATCGTCAAACGCATACGCCATCGGCACTTTAAATGTGTGGGCGTTTCCCTTTGAGGTTTCACCGAGTTGCTCCCTTATTATGTTTTTGCCCGACACATATTCGTTGTACAGCTCCGCCGCCCACTCGCTCATTTCGCTCATATCATTTGGGGCGCTTGGACTGTCAGCAGCGCAGATCGAAACCTCATTAGCTTCTCGCGAAAAGTAATCCGCACCATCCCACAACCAGGTGTTGTAGGCATCAAAATATTCTTCTTCGCCGACCTCCTCGCCGCTTACCTTATAATCAAACTCCAGCAGCGGGAAATTATCGCCCGTTGCTCCGCTGCTTAAAAGATACAGCTCCGAGTTTATTTTCCTGTCCTCGATTGTAAGACGGTAAACGCTGTCGTGCTTTATATGCATTGAGTGCTCATAGGAATTATGTACATAAACGCAGTCCTCGCCGTAGCTCAGCCGACAGAACCCGTCGCGGCAGTAGCCCTCAAAGCTCCCAATCTCCGCGCCGTCCAGCGAGAAAACATCGACCGGCATAAGCCCC
>CAZKJC010000058.1:0-11636 GCA_964552995.1 uncultured Ruminococcus sp. | reverse complement strand
GTGCCAACGACCCCTTTAACGCCGTTCGCAAGCTCCAGACCTCTGCCGAGGACAACGCGCGGGTCAATTCCTCCCACCGCGCCGAAACGGAGAAAGCCATCTTCGGTGATATCGGTTATCATAAAGCCTACCTCGTCCATATGGGCGGCAAACATTATACTGTTTTTGGGAGATTTTTTCCCGCGCTTGAATACCAGAAGATTGCCGAGGTTATCCACAGTGATCTCATCGGCGGAAATGCGGGCTCTGATATATTCCCTTACGCGGCTCTCATCTCCCGAGGCTCCGTTTATGGAGCATATTTCCTTCAATCTGTCAAACATTCCGCTCACCTCCCGCGTATTCGGCGATCAGCCGCGCTGTCGCCTCGATATCCCGCATATCCACCGTTTCCGTAGGTGTGTGCATATATCTTATGGGAAATGAAAGCGTGCAGCAGCAGACTCCCTTTCCGCTTACGGCAATGCTGTCCGCGTTTGTTCCCGTGCTTGACGGCATTACCTCGGCGGTAAAGGGGATATTTTTTTCCCTTGCCAGCTCGCGGAGGTTCTCGGACATCTCCCTGTCAAGAGCCGCCGAAAAGCCTATCATGACCCCGCTGCCGAGCTCCGCGGTATCCTGCGGCTCGCTGTCGGGAGTTCTCCCGAAGGACACGTCCACCGCTATGGCTCTGTCGGGCTGAATGCGGAAAGCGACCTGCTTTACACCGCGCTCTCCCGTTTCCTCCTGCGCCGAAAAGCTGACAGCGATGTTATATTTCAATTTTCTGCCCTTAAGCATATCCAAAGCTGCCAGAACAGCGCACACTCCGCTTCTGTCGTCGATAGCCGCCGCGGATATTCTGCCGCCCGCCAGCTCGCGGAAATCCGAATCTATCGTTATTCTGTCGCCGGGCGAAATGCAGCGCTCCGCCCGCTCCCTTGACATTCCGACGTCGACCGACAGCTCGCCGATATCAGCGACCTTGCTGTGCTCCTTTGAAACATGGGGCGGGAGGGTGGATATTACTCCCTTGACACTTTGTTTTCCGTGAACGGTAACGCTCTGCGCGAGCATTACCCGCATATCCGTGCCGCCGACGGAGCCCATTTTGATAAAGCCTCCGTCGTCGATATAGGTGACTATCATTCCGATACGGTCAATATGAGCGTCCAGCATAAGCGTTTCGGCGTCGGGATCGTCCGAGCTTATTATGCCCGTGACATTCCCGAAGCTGTCGATCTCCACATTTTCCGCGTATTGGCGCAAAAGCTCGGCGGCAGCTTCCGAAGCCTCCCGCTCATCTCCCGCCACTCCCGCTTTATCCGTGAGCGTTTTAAGAGCCGATCTAATATCAAAACTCAAATTTGTTTCCTCCTCGATCAAATCGCTTTTTTTATTATAGCAAATACTTGACGTGCTGTCAAGCCGGTCTGTATATAAAGTGTTTAAATGAGAATTTCAAAATTTCCGCCAGCCATACTCCGTTCGTTCGCTGCGCTCACTTACTGCGCATGTCTGGCGGAAACCGTGCAGCATTTGCCGTTCGGCAAATGAGCACCTTTTTGAAATTCCTGCCTCAACATTGCGTAGCGATAACTTTTTCTACAGGCTGATTTGACGTGCTGTCAAGCCGCGCAGTTTTTGTGCGATATTGCCTTAGGCTTTCCTATATCTTTCCATGATCTTTATCGCGGTTTTGATGCCGTCCACTGCCGCAGACATTATTCCCCCCGCGTATCCCGCGCCCTCTCCGCAGGGGTAGAGATTATCCGCGATACCTGCCGCGCCGTTTTCTCCGCGCGGTATTCTTACGGGAGAAGAGGAGCGCGTTTCGATAGCCGTAAGCACGCTGTCGCTGTCCGAAAAATTCCTTATGCGCCGATCGAAGTATTCCAGTCCCTCCGCAAGCGGTTCGCTTACAAAATCGGGAAAAAGCTCCCGAAGATCGGCGGACTCCACCCCGCGCGGATAGGTAGGTATAACTCTCCCGAGAGACAGCCCGCCGCCGCTGCCGATAAACTCCCTTGTAAGCATGGCGGGAGCTTTTCCCGTGCCGCGCGTCATCTCGTATGCGCGCTGCTCGAGCCGATGGATAAACTCCACGCCCGCCAGCGGCTGCTGCCCGAAATCCTCGGGAGCCACCGAAACCAACACCGCGCTGTTTGCGTTGGCGCCGTCCCGCGCAAATCGGCTCATACCGTTAGTGACGATGGCTCCGTTACCGCTCTCCGAGGCTACCACGTAACCTCCGGGGCACATACAGAAGGTATACACCCCGCGGTTGTTTTTATCGTGATAGGAGAGCTGATATTCCGCGGGCGGCAGGGCAGGGTGCCCCGCGTATTTTCCGTAGAGAGCGCGGTTTATATCCTCCTGGAGGTGCTCGATACGCGCTCCCACCGAAAAGGGCTTAGGTATAAGCGTTATCCCTCTTTTGAGCAGCATTTCAAAGGTGTCGTGGGCGGAATGTCCTATCGCCGCCACCAGCGCGCCGCAGGGGAGCTCTCCGCCGTTCACCGTTACGGAGCACACCCGTCCGTTCTGCACCGAAATATCCTCCAGCGGCGATAGAAACCGAACCTCGCCGCCCAGCCGTATGATCTCGTTCCGTAAATTCGTAACGACGCCGCGCAGCCTGTCCGTGCCGATATGCGGCTTTGCTTTGAGCAGTATCTCCTCGGGAGCGCCGAACATGCATAATCTGTCCAGCACCCTTGCGCAAAGCGGGTCGCCTATCCTTGTGGTGAGCTTTCCGTCGGAGAACGTCCCCGCGCCGCCCTCGCCGAACTGCACGTTGGAGCGGGTATCAAGCGCTCTGCCGCTCCAGTAGCTCTCAACGTCGCGAATGCGGCGCTCCATGGAAGCCCCGCGCTCCAGCACGATAGGCTTGTAGCCGAATTCGCACAGCGTCAGCGCGCAGAACATTCCCGCTGGACCGAAGCCCGCTATAAAGATATCTCCCCGCAGCTCCTCCGTGCCGTATTCCACCGACAGCTCCTCGCGCTGATACAATCTAACGTTGTTGTACTTGTGTGAGAGCTTTTTCTCCAGCGCGGCGCTTTTCAGCTCAACGTACACCGAGCTTACAAAGCAGACCTCGCGCCTTGCGTCAACGGAGGTCTTGTAGACCGAGGCGCTCGCTACCTCGTTTTTCCCCACAGAAAGCAAGGACAACGCCTTGCCTATGGCATTGTCCCTGTTTTCGTCGAGAGTGGTTCTGATCTGTGATACTATTATACCCATACGGTCGTTATTCCTCGGTTTCCTCCGGCTTGGGCTGAGCGTAGATCGTGCCCTTGTAGCTGCCCGATACCCAGCATTTCTGCCGCGCGCCCTTGATGGTCACGGTAAGCGACACGTCCTGCGAGCCCGACACGATATTTGTGCCGAGAAGATTCGCGGTAACAAGGAAGTCGCTTGGATTAAGCGCCGCCAGTCTGTCCGAGGGACCTATCGCGGTTATGGTTATCTCATTGGTGATAAGCGATACATTGAAGTTATCGGGAGGATTTGATATACCGATGTCGGTTATCGTATAGTCCAGCTTGCCGTAATCCGCTATATCCCATGTTATCCTCGCGTTGGTGTTGCCGGAAAGATTCTTGTATTCGTCGGGGAGAGTTATCGGGATAGTCGCGACCTGATTAAGCCGGATATCGGAGATATCTATCGTTCCTATATCGAGCTCGCTTATGAAGTCGATGGAATCATCGGGCGCGGCTACCGTAATTGAGGGCGGCTGAATGGTGTATTTCAGACTGTCTGTGTCGAAGTTTGAGGAATATCCCGACAGCGTAAAGGTAAGCGGAAGCTCCTTTTGCTTGTAGATGGGGATATTAACGGAAACGTTCTCGGTGGACATTTCAATTTCGTCGGTGATTATTCTCGCGCCGCCCGAGCCGTAGATTATCAGCTCGCTCTGCGTTTCGTGGGATTGGCGTATCTCGCCGCTCAGCACCGATCTCGCCTCGACCCTTGTGATCTTGTCGAGGATACTCGACGAGCCTGTGAGCGTTATCTGCGCGGGTGAAGCGGTGATCTCGTCCATGTAATACTCCTCCGCCAGACTGATGCCGGGGGCAGTGCCCTCAACGGTAAACTCGCGCGAAACTATTTCGTCGATGACCAGCGTTACCGACGACGGGCTGGTGCTTATGATGGCGCTTTCGCTGTCGGTGTTCGGCGTAACGTTCACGGGGAGGGTGTAGCTGCCGCGCGCGCGTATCTGCGAGAGATCGACCGCCGCTGTAAAGTCGCTTGCGCCCAGCCCCGTAATATCATACCTCTTGCCCTCGATACGGATATCCACCATATCGTTGAAGTCGCCAACGATCCTGAGATTGTTCTGCTCCATGTATTCCGTGGGCTGCGCCGTGACGGCTATGTTGTTTATTTCGTTTTCTATGGTGGGGAAAACGTTTATCGAAACCACTATCCAGAACGCCGCCGCGATAACAAAGGCGAGAATAAGGGTCTTGTAGTTCTCCCTGAAGTCCACCGCGATATTTTTCAGAAAATTCATTTTACCGCCCCCCTAACGCTTTTTTGCGCGAAGCCGCTTTTTTTCCTGCGCGGTATTTCCCGGCATTTTGCTTTTTAGTATGTTGGTAAGGCTCTCCCTGTTCAGGTCTCTTGTGAGCTGTCCGTCCATTGCCACGGAAATAGTTCCCGTTTCCTCGGAGACCACTATTACCAGCGCGTCGGAGTTCTCACTCATTCCCACCGCCGCTCTGTGTCGCGAGCCGAGTGCCGCGGGGAGATACTGATCCTTTGTGGTGTTGGGCAGGAAGCAGCCTGCGGCATATATGCGGTTATTTCGTATTATCACCGCGCCGTCGTGCAGCGGAGCCTTATTGAAGAACAGGTTGCAGAACAGCTCGGGATTCGGATCGGCGTTGACCACCTGCGCCTTTTCGATGATATCTCCCAGCTTTATCTGGCGCTCTATTATGATAAGCGCTCCCGTTTTGGTGTTGTGGAGCATTTCGCATGCCTCCGCTATTCCCTTGATGGCTATATCGCGCGGATTGTTTGCCGCGTCTGACTGCTCGATGGTGAGGGCGATGGTGCTGACCTTTGTCCTGCCCACCTTTTCAAGAATGCGCCGCAGCTCCGGCTGGAACACGATGATGACCGCCAGTATTCCCACCTGAAGAAAGTTTTCCATCAGAAAGCTCATCGCCTTTAGCTGGCATATCTGAACCACCACATAGATTATTATAAGTATAAAAATACCCTTTAACAGCTGCATAGCGCGGGTCTCGCGCATCAGCTTTATGATATAGTACACCAGGAATGTGAGTATCAGAATATCCAGAATGTCAAAAAAGCTGATAGACATTATGATACGCACAAAATTCTGCAAAATATCGGTTATATAATCAAGAATTTCCAAGTTGACGCTCCTTTATGTCGGACATAACAGCTTCGGGGAAATATCAGCCGCGCTCGGGACCGCGTACAAGCACTCCTATAAACTCGGGACCCGCGTTGCAGCTTACCGCCGCGCCGCATTTTTCCACCAGCGCGGGACCGTAGCCCAGTTTTTTCGTCATTTTATCAATAAATTCCTTTTCGCAGTCGGGACGCGTGGTGGTTATAACGCACCAGGGAGTTTCGGGGATCATACGCGCGGAGATAGCCTCCACCGCTGCGTCTATTACCGCTTTTTCGCCGCGGGCTTTGCGGATGACCTCGGTTTTCTCGGCATAAAGGGATATCAGCGGCTTAAGCCCCATAAGCTCCCCGAGGAATGAAGCGGCGGCGGTTATTCTGCCCGACTTCTTCATATGCCGCAGCTCAAACCCGATTATATACGCCTCGATGTGCTTTGCCCAGTCCTCCAGATACGCCACTACGCTTTCCACCGACTGACCGCTCTCCAGCTTCTTGCATGCCTCCAGAACGGGGTAGCCGTAGCCCAGTGTGTAATTCTGGCTGTCGATAATGTGTATTTTCAGATCGGGCAGCTCCTCGGCGATATTGCGCTTCGCAAGCTCTGCGTTGGAGCAGGTCTGCGAGCCGTGCGCGTTTATCACGTCCACAATGATCTCCCGCGCCCCTTCTGCGTAAAGCTCGCGGTATTTCTCCTCAAACCTCGAGGAGGTTATCTGGGAGTGCTTGGGTATCTCGGTCTGCTCCTTAAGTATTTTGTAGAATTCGTCGGGCTTGATGTCCTTGCGGTCGGTGTAGGGCTCGCCGTTGATGGTGAACTCAAACGGCACAAGCGAAAGAATGTGCTTGTATTGCTCCTCTGCCTGCGGCGAAATGTCGCAGCCGCTGTCGGTAATGATCCTTACTTTCTCGTTCATAAATTATCCTTTCTCGGTTTGTTGATTTTTTGATCCGCGCCGAAACTGTCAACTGTCAACTATGCGCTGTCAACTGTCATCGCTCCAGTCGTATTTTGTAAGATTCCCGCCGCATTCGAGAGCGGGGAAGTCCCACTGCCGCAGGACCTCGTAGGCGGCTATCGCCACGCTGTTTGAGAGGTTAAGGCTGCGCAGAGTGGGCAGCATAGGTATGCGCACACAGCGCGAGCGGTTACGGAACAGAAGCTCCTCGGGCAGCCCCGCGTCCTCTCTGCCGAAAAACAGAAAGCACTTGTCGGGATACTTCACATCGGTATAACGGTTTTCCGCCTTGGTGGTAAAATAAAAGCATTCGCCGTCGTTTCGCCCGAAAAAATCCTCAAAACCGTCGTAATAGGTTATATCCAGATACTTCCAGTAATCCAGCCCTGCGCGCTTGAGCTTTTTGTCGTCGATCTCAAACCCCATCGGGCGTATCATATGCAGCCGTGCTCCGGTCACGGCGCAGGTTCGGGAGATGTTTCCCGCGTTCTGCGGTATCTGCGGCTGCGCCAGCACAATATTAAGCTCCAAAAGATGTTCCTTTCCTTTGATACCATATTGAATGCCGCAGTTTAAGGCGATTGCCGTACAAAGCGCACAGCGCGGTCTTTGTGCGGTGTTGCCTTAACTTATGCAAGCATACATATAAATTATATCACGACTGCGGACTTTTTTCAAGTCTATTTTTACAAAAACCGTAAATTTAGAAGAAATTTACCGCCGCATAAACCAGCGGCGGTATACACAGATGTTAGGTCAAGTTGAGTTTTTAAATTCCGAAAAAATATCATCTTCACCGGGTTCCTTTCCGTAAGAGTGGCTGTATTCAAACTCGTTGTTTTCCTTAAAAAAGTAATATACAGTATACTTGTCTTTTAAATACCAATAAATGTCGGATATATCATAACTATAATACCAAGCATGATATGACGTTCCAAAATTATTTTCGGATATGGCTTCACTGACATACTCAATATCACTTTTATCGGCAAAAAAGCACTCAATCTTCAGATCAAATCCCGTAATGCTTTCGGAAATTCTTTGCAGCATTTCCGGTAGTTCGCCGTACTTGTCCTTTTCCTCAACGTCGATAACCAGTATTATTTCGGCGCAGCACAGTCCCGGGTACCTTTCCGAGTACTGTTCTATCGTGATTTTGTCGGGCTCTGTGAATTTCTCTAGGGCAAGGAGCTCGTCACGTGATATGGTTTCCTTTTCAGATTCTATGCCGTAGGTATTTGCGGCGCTCCATGTTTCCCTGTATGAGTCCACATAAACGCAGGTCCTGAAATTTTCGTAGCGCTCTGACAGAATCGAGTCTGCCAGGCACTCCATCTGTCTTCCCAGAACGGCTTCAATATACTTGTCATTGATTCGTATGTCCTCGGGAGAACGGTTTTCATCAAGATAGAAAAGGAGATTAACTAAAAAGCGCATAGATGGATCAGCTTCGGGAGCGCATACGCCATAAAAATCGCCCCCTTTTGGTGTAAATGATAGGACTCCCATCGAACCGCCCGAACTTCTGTCGAATTTATAAATGACGAAATTCTCTCCGTATTTTGCTTCCAATTCATTGAGCATGATCTGCTGCGCCGATATCCTGGGACGCCTTGAAAAGGGTATGCAGCCTGTCAGTGAGAGCACCGACAGACATAATAAAATTACCGGCAGTATGCGAGATAGCTTTATAATAGTTTGATATGGTTTAGACATATGTTTCTCCTTTTTCGTGCGTTTTTACGATTTGGGAGCGACTATATACTATATTTAATTCAGTGAGTTACACATAAATTATACCATGCTCTCACTCTTTTTTCAAGTCCATTTTTACAAAAATATAATATCTATTGACGGATCTGTCAATAAGTGCTATAATAATGAAAACAATTTATGGGAGGGAACCATGACCTACGATGAAAAGCTCACGTCAATAGTCCCGCATGAGCGGCAGTTCCGTTTTCAGCAGCTTGAATTTTACGCTTTCATACACTTTACAGTCAACACCTTTACCGACAGGGAATGGGGCGACGGAACGGAAAGTCCGCTGATATTCGATCCCAAAGAGCTTGACGCGGAGCAGTGGGTAAGGGCGGTCAAGTCGGCGGGAATGAGGGGGCTTATCCTCACTTGTAAGCACCATGACGGCTTTTGCCTCTGGCCAAGCAAACTTACGGAGCACACTGTGGCGGCTTCCCCGTGGAAAAACGGCCGCGGCGACGTTGTAAAAGAGACCGCGGAGGCATGCGGAAAGCACGGCATAAAATTCGGCGTTTATCTTTCCCCTTGGGACAGGAACTGTCCGCTTTACGGTCAGGGGAAGGCTTATGATGATTTTTTCGTGGGGCAGCTCACCGAGCTTCTGACAAATTACGGCGAGGTGTTTTCCGTGTGGTTTGACGGAGCCTGCGGCGAGGGTCCCAACGGCAAAAAGCAGTATTACGACTGGGAAAGATATTACAGCGTGATACGGGAGCTTCAGCCAAACGCCTGTATTTCGGTATGCGGCCCCGATATCCGCTGGTGCGGAAACGAAGCGGGACACACCCGCGCTTCCGAATGGAGCGTTGTTCCCGAACGGGCAAGAGACAGCGAGATCGTTTCGGAAAAAAGTCAGCACACCGACAGCGAGGAGTTCCGTCAGCGCAAGGTCGACGCAAGGGACGCCGATCTCGGCAGCCGCGACGTACTGAAAAACGAGGATAAGCTGATATGGTATCCCGCGGAGGTAAACACGTCCATACGCCCGGGCTGGTTCTGGCACGAGAGCGAAAACGACAAGGTGCGCGGTCTTGACGAGCTGATACACATTTATAACGATTCCGTTGGCGGCAACGCGACTTTTTTGCTGAATATACCGCCCACGCGGGACGGATTGTTCCATGAAAACGACGTGAGGCGGCTTGCGGAGCTGGGAGAATATATCAGAGAAGCTTTCCGGACAAATCTTCTGGAGGACGCGGTTTTGTCCTCGGACAGCGGAAATATCGAAGCGGCAAGGACAGGCGATCACGGCGGATATTACATAGCCGATAAGGGCAGGACTACCGCCGAGATCACCGCGGAATGGGAAAACCCCGTTACGGTCGGCTGCATCGTTTTAAAGGAAAATATCCTTTGCAGCCAGCGTGTGGAGAGCTTTACCGTTGAAGCGGAGCTTGACGGCGGATTTGCCGAGGTTTACCGCGGAACGGTGATAGGATACAAGCGTATCGTCCCCTTGGAAAATACGGTCACAAAGCGTATAAGAATAAAGATAACCGACTCGCGGACCGAGCCTACGCTTGCGTTTATAGGGATTTATAAAGGAAAAGATGTATAACTATGGATATTTCGAAGATAGCAGCCCCCGAAACTCAGAAAAGCAGAATGATATATCACGAGAACCCGGAGGCGCTCAAATATCAAACAATTAAGCATTATACAAATTCCCCGACCGTGCCGCGGTCGGGGAATGCTTTATGCTTTGTTGTCATGCATCGAGATCGCTCCGCTTTCAATAAGCGACAGCAGGCAATCAATAACGGCGGGGTCAAACTGCTTCCCCCTGTTGTTGCGCAGCTCGCTGATTATAACGTCCTCCGAAAGACTGTCGCGGTAGCAGCGGCGGCTGTTCATCGCGTCAAAGGCGTCCGAAACGCAGATGATACGCGCTATAAGGGGAATGTCCTCTCCCGCGGTCCCGTAAGGATATCCCTTGCCGTCGTACCGCTCGTGATGGCTCAGCGCGCCCATGCTCATGTTATCTATTGCCGTAAAGTCGCGCAGTATCTCTCCGCCGAAAACGGTGTGCTTTTTCATTATTTCGTATTCCTCGTCGGTGAGCTTTCCGGGCTTTGAGAGAATTTGGTCGGGGATATATATCTTTCCGCAGTCATGCATCAGCGCTATGTAGTATATGCGGCTGCACTCATCCTCAGAAAATCCCAGATTTTCGGCAAGCATTTTTGAATACTGCGCCACGCGGAGAGAATGTCCCATAGTGCTTGGGTCTTTTGCCTCGATAAAATTAACGAACGTCTGCATTGTCTGTTCTATTATTTTCTCATCGCGTTTTCGCTGTTCGATAAATCTTTTTATATTTGTTTTTACGATGATCATTGAAAGCAGACAGCTTATCCAGACGACGGTCATTCCGCCGAGCACCCAGAAAAGCGGATTTTTAAAAATGCTTGTCTGCAAATGATATCGAATTTCCCCCATGGAAAAATCCGCCTCGTAGTCGACCGCTCTTTCGGGGATATACATTATAAAGCCGACTCTTACGCCGCCCTCTTTTTCGGAGGACCTCTGACTTGGCGCAATGGGCATTTCGTTCATATCGGCGTTGGGGAAATAGGTAAAATAATCCCCCTCGTGCAGATCGACCATAGGTCCGACAGCCGTCATAGAATAATCAAGGGTTATATCATATTTTGAGTATTGCGAAAGATTGAGCGTCTGCACGTTCTCTTTTCCCGATCTGACGTTCTGATGGTACTCAAAGTCGCCGTTCCAGGTGTTGTTTACATACATATCCTCGGGGATATAAACGAGCGCTTTCCAGTCAAGTACTGTATCCGCGGAATTGTTTACGACCACCATTTCGTATATTGTGCCGACCGCCTGCTCATAAAGAATATCCCCATTTTCATCAATAAGCCCGTCGCTTAGCCATGAGCCGGAATCGCCGCCTCTTGTTGTCATTTCTACGGTGATATCGTCAAAAACGAACGTTGTTCCGTCACGCTTGGCATCTGTGAGATCGCAGACCCTTTCACGGGTATTATATAGGTGATTTTGCAGGAAAAGCGTAACTGTGCCCGCGGCTATCAAAATGGGCAAAACGATATTTACGACCTTAAGAGGTACAATGTTTTTTCTTTTCATAGCTTTTCTGCCGCCTTTCATGTCACTGCAAATCGCATATAATAACGGATAATATGGTATTAGATCCGCTTACGGTTTAAGGCGCCGCCGTACCATTAACGGCTAACGCCTTTGCCGTCCGCTTGCTCGCATATTTTCTGTCAGCGCAATCGAACGACAATAATTATGCGGTGTTGCCTTAATTATATTATATAAGTTTTCCAAAATCTTTTCAACCCATAAAAGCGGTTTGAAAGAAAATTGTCAGATAACACAAATTATAGATGATTTTTTGTATAAAATTCCTATAGACTTTGTGAGAGGGAGCTAGGATTATTATGCTGTATATTTATTGCATAAATGATAATTTATTTTAATAGTGGTATCGCTGAACGCTTAGCAGCCCCGCGCGAAGCGCGGACTTGTTTTCGCTTCCTTTTGATACAAAAGGAA
>CAZKJC010000057.1:0-11713 GCA_964552995.1 uncultured Ruminococcus sp. | reverse complement strand
TGTTCAGTTGCCCCTATACGAGAGGAACATCAAATTGAACACTTGACAAAGTTCCTGTTTTTATGTGGTTTTGCAGGTGCACTACCTTTGTCGACCTTTCCGTTTTAGGTACATCAAAGGCTAAAGCGCGTGATTAGCTGCCCAAAAAGCCCACAGCATAGCTGACCGACCTTGTGCTAAAGAAAAGCGGGGAAAGGGGGGAGGGGAGAGGGAAGTTGGGGTCTGGGGTGAAACCGTAGGGGAGGGGGGAAGTCCCCGCTTTTGCCGGATTTTGTCTTTCCCCCCTCCCCGTAGGTGTCAGCCCCAGTTCGAGCGCGTGAAAGCTCCGCTTTCCCAAAATAATAGAATGGATAAACATAGAAATTCAATTTTAACAAATTATAAAGCGATCCACATAGACCCCCTCTCGCAAATGATAATTAGTTTTTACAGTTTATTGCATATATCGGTTGACAAAACGATGATTTTGAGGTAAAATAAGGGAGAGGAATTTTTATTGAAAGGCTGAGCAAACATAAAATTATGGGCATATTGATCGATCTGCATAATCATTCGGTTTTGTCGCCCGACGGCTGCGATCTGCCCGTCCTGATGGCTGAACGAGCCTGCGGGCTGGGTGTCAAGCATTTCGCGCTGACGGATCATATCGAGATCAATAAATTCGACGAATGGGATTATGCGGGAGCTGTGAAAAAGTCCCGCGCGGCATATCTTGAAATAAAAGAGCGCTTCGGGGATAAAATGGAGATATACTACGGCGCGGAGCTGGGTCAGGCTCTCTATGATACGGAGCTTACGGATAAGATACTGGCGGAGAATGATTTTGATTTTATTCTGGGCTCGCAGCACTGCACGAGGTCCTTTAAATACATGGGAGTGCCGCTGTCGGAAAGCGGCCGGCTGCTTAAGGAGTATTTCGACGAGGTCCTGGCGCTGGCGGAGTGGGGACGCTTCTGCTCGCTGTCGCACCTGACGTTCCCGCTGCGGTTTATCGCCGTTGACTGGCAGTCGGAACACCCTGCGCTTAAATACGATATAGATATGTCCGTGTACCGCGCGGTTATCGACAAAATACTGGAAACGATAATTTCAAAGGAGATCGCGCTTGAGGTCAATTCCTCGGGAATACGCAAGGGTCTGGGAGTTTCCATGCCCGACGGCGATATAGTGCGGCGCTACAAGGCTCTCGGAGGGAAAATGGTGACCGTCGGCTCGGACGCGCACAGGGTCGCGGACGTTGCCGCGGATATCCCGCAGTGCCTTGAAATGCTGAAAGAAAACGGCTTTGACGAAATTTGCGCTTTCAGAAAGAAACAACCTGTTTTTATTAAAATTTGATCGGAGGAAAAAATATGAATAAGCTCCTTGATTTACTCAGACAGAACGCCCGCCTTACCAACACGGAGCTGGCGGCAATGCTGGGGATCACCGAAAACGAGGTCGCCGAGCAGATAAAGCAGCTCGAGAGCGACGGAATAATTATGGGCTATTCGGCTATCATAAATGAGGAAAAGGCGGACGAAAAGGGTGTTACCGCGATAATCGAGATACGCGTTACTCCCATAAAGGATCAGGGCTACGACGATCTCGCCCATACGATAATGGCATACGACGAGGTGGACAGCGTGTTCCTGATGAGCGGCGCTTACGATCTTTCGGTAACCATAACCGGAACAAGTCTGCGCAAGGTGGCGCTGTTTGTTTCGGAGCAGCTCGCGGTGCTGGACGGAGTTCTCTCAACCACCACCCACTTTGTTCTCAGAAGATACAAGGAGAAAAAGCACCTGTTCA
Source organism: uncultured Ruminococcus sp. (assembly GCA_964552995.1). Classification (GTDB taxonomy): domain Bacteria; phylum Bacillota; class Clostridia; order Oscillospirales; family Ruminococcaceae; genus CAG-115. Next base: position 9,922 of record CAZKJC010000057.1, on the reverse strand, counting down.
ACGAGGACAATTTCGATGAAAGGAGCATGGTGTCTCCGTGATAGACTATAACAGTATTATCCCGCAGAAAATACGGGCGGTACAGCCCTCGGGCATACGCAGGTTTTTTGATATCGCGCAGCAGGTGCAGGGGGTCATTTCCCTGTCGGTCGGCGAGCCCGATTTCAAGACCCCTTGGGCGGCTCGGCGCGAGGCGATAAACATACTCGAAAAGGGCAGGACCGCTTACACGGCTAACAGCGGTCTGATCGAGCTGCGCCGTGTTATCGCGCAGTATCTGCACAAGTTCATACATACCGAGTATTCCCCCGATAATGAGATCATCGTTACCGTAGGCGGCTCAGAGGCTATCGATATGGCGATAAGAGCGCTGGTGGACGTCGGCGATGAGGTGCTAGTGCCCGAGCCGAGCTTTGTGTGCTACTCGCCCATCGTTTCGGTGTGCGGCGGCAAGCCCGTTCCTATCATAACAAAGCAGGAGAACAACTTCCGACTTACCGCCAAGGCGCTTATGGAGAAGATCACTCCCCATACAAAGGCGCTTATTCTCCCGTACCCCAACAATCCCACCGGCGCGGTAATGCGCCGCAGCGATCTGGAGGAGATCGCGGAGGTGCTCCGCGGAACGAATATCGTCATACTGTCGGACGAGATATACGGGGAAATGACCTACGGCGGCGAAAAGCACTGCTCCATAGCCGAGGTAGACGGCATGAGGGAACGCACCATAGTGATAAGCGGCTTTTCAAAGGCGTTTGCCATGACAGGCTGGCGGCTTGGCTACGCGGCGGGTCCCGAGCCTATAATGAAGCAGATACTCAAGCTGCACCAGTACTGCATAATGAGCAGCCCGACGGTCAGCCAGTACGCGGCTATCGCGGCAATGACGCGCTGCCGCGAGGACGTGGAGCATATGGTGGAGGAATACGATATGCGCCGCAGACTGCTGGTCAACGGCTTCAACGATATGGGGCTCACCTGCTTTGAGCCGGAGGGAGCGTTCTATGTGTTCCCCTGCATAAAATCCACGGGAATGTCCAGTGAGGAATTCTGCGAGAGGCTGGTACGCACAAAAAAGGTCGCGGTCGTGCCGGGAAACGCTTTCGGCGAGAGCGGCGAGGGGTACGTCAGAGTGTCCTACGCATACTCCGTGCAGCATTTGCAGACCGCGCTGGCGCGTATCAGGGAGTTCCTGGGGGAGCTTGAAAAATGAAAGAGATAACGCTGACGGCTTACGCGAAGCTGAATCTTTATCTGGCTATAACCGGACGGCGCGACGACGGCTATCATCTTCTGGAAACGGTAATGCAGAGCGTTTCGCTCGCGGACTATGTTACGGTCGCGCTGAAAGAGAGCGGCGGTATTTCCGTAAGCTGCTCCGATCCGCGTATTCCCGCGAACGAGGGCAATATCTGCCATAAGGCGGCGCGGCTTTTCTTTGAGGAGATCGGCGGCGGGAGCGCGGATATTCATATAGAAAAAAGGATACCGAGCGGCGCGGGAATGGGCGGCGGCAGCACCGACGCGGCGGCTGTAATTAAGGGGCTGAACGAGCTTTGCGGCGGCGCTCTTGATAAGAAAAGGCTGCATGAGCTCGCGGCGCGGGTCGGCGCGGACGTTCCGTTCTGCCTTTACGGCGGGACTAAGCTCTGCCGCGGCATAGGGGATATCATTTCTGAGGCTCCGCCGATAGAGGAATGCGCGTTTCTGGTGGTAATGCCGGATTTCGCCTGCTCCACCGCGGAGGCTTATAGGAAATACGATGAGGATCCCCTTTCGCCAAAGAGGGCTAATGGTATTCCGACGGACGGAAGATACCGGCGGAATTTGTATAATGTTTTTGAGGAGCTGTACGGCGATCCGAGGATAACGGAGCTGACCGACAGGCTGAAAAGCGCGGGAGCGCTCGGCGCGGCTCTTACGGGGAGCGGCGCGGCGGTATACGGAATATTCGCGGACGCGGACAAGGCGGCGGCAGCGGCAAAGGAATTTCCGACGCTGTTCACGGCGGTCTGCACCGCAGCCTTTTAAAATTGATAATTTATAATGGATAATTAAGGTGCGCCGCCTGCGGCGGCGATCAAAATAAATGTCGGCGAAGCCGGCACCGTAATTATCAATTATACATTCTCAATTTTTAATTGATATGTGGGGGATAGCCGGTGCGCTCCCCCGTAACGGAAAGGAGTATGGTCATGATAATAGTTAGGAATCATGTCGGCAAGATCACCATAACGCAGGACTACTTTATGGCGCTTATCGGGAACACCGTTACAAGCTGCTTCGGAGTGGTGTCAATGAACATAAGCAGTCCGCGGCAGATGCTGGCGGCGGCGCTCCCTTTTGCAAAAAAGAGGGATTTCGAGCGCGGAGTGGCGGTCAGGGTCGGCAAGGACAAGCTGCTGATAGATCTGCATATCTCGCTGATGTACGGCGTTAATATGAACGCGGTCGTGCGCAGCATAATCAATAAGGTGACTTATGCCATTGAGGAAAGCACGGGCATTTCGGTTGAAAAGGTCAACGTTTATGTTGATGATATAAGAACTTAATAGTTGAACCGCAAAGAGCAACATAATGCAGGCGCAGCAAAGCCACGCTCGCCAAGGGCAACACCAAGCTCACGCAGCAAAATTTTTCGCAACAAGCTCCCAAAGCGGAGCAAATGCGGAGCTTTGGGAGCGCGGTAGGCGAACGGAGTTCGCCGGTGCGAAAAAATTTTTAAATCATTTGCCAAGAGCAACATAGAGTGGGCGCAGCAAAGCAACGCTCGCAGAGAGCAACGTTAAGCCCACACAGCAAAGCAACGCTCGCCAAGAGCAACGCTTAGCCCACGCAGGAAATTTTCCGCGAGAGCCTGACGCGGCGTAACGGAGCGAAGCGGAGTGAGCCGTGGCGGGCGGGTCGCGAAAAATTTCTTTTAAATCATTCGCGGAAAATTTCAAATTTAAATAAGAGAGGATCGGAAGATGATAATTACGGGAAAGCTCCTGCGTGACGCTATCATTTCGGGAGCAAACAATATTTCAAGGCAGCGGCAGGCTGTGGACGAGCTTAACGTGTTCCCCGTGCCTGACGGCGATACGGGAACGAATATGTCGATGACGATAAAGAATGCCACGGCGGAGCTGAAAAACGCTTCTATCGGAGCGGGCGCGGGGGATATCGCCAAGATAGCCGCGTCGGCGATGCTGCGCGGCGCAAGAGGAAACTCGGGCGTTATTCTCTCGCTGATATTCAGGGGACTGTCCAAGGGTCTGGCGGGAAAGGAAACGGCGGACGCGGCGGCGCTCTCGGCGGCGTTCAAGCTGGGCGTGGACGCGGCGTATAAGTCGGTCATGAAGCCCACGGAGGGGACTATCCTCACCGTTGCGCGCGAGGGCTATGAGAACACGACTTCTCTCGCAAAAGAAAACGGCGACGCGGCGGAGTTTTTAAAGGCATATATCGCGGAGGCGGAAAAATCGCTTGAAAAGACCCCCGAGCTGCTCCCCGCGCTTAAAAAGGCGGGAGTAGTGGACGCGGGCGGAAAGGGTCTTATCGTTATTTTAGAGGGAATGTACGCCGTGATAAGCGGCGGCGAGGCTATTGCGGCGGAGGACGAGGTAAAGCCCGTCGCGCCCGCGGCTGTGGCGGCTTCGGGAACCTCGGAGGAGGAGATAAAATTCGCCTACTGCACCGAGTTTATCGTGAACCGCACGTCGCAGAGGGACGCTACCGCGCTGCGGGCGTATCTCGAAACTATCGGCGACTGCGTTGTGGTGGTGGACGACGAGGATATCATCAAGGTGCACGTTCACTCAAACAACCCGGGCAAGGCTATCGAGGAGGCTCTTAAATTCGGTGAGCTGACAAAGGTCAAGATCGAGAATATGCGCGAGCAGCACAACAATATCATCAAGGCGGACAAGGCGGCGCAGACGCACCGCAAGCAGCCCGTTCCCCCCGAAAAGGATATAGGATTTGTCGCGGTAGCGGCGGGAGCGGGGCTGGAGGCTCTGTTCTCCGACCTGGGCGCGGACTATGTGGTGCGCGGCGGGCAGACCATGAACCCCTCGACCGAGGATATTCTCGAGGCGATAGGTCAGACCCCCGCTCATAACGTGTTCGTGCTGCCGAACAATAAGAATATCATTATGGCGGCGGAGCAGGCGGTGGCTCTCGCGGACAGGAACGTGTGCGTTCTCCAGTCGCGGACTATCCCGCAGGGTATCACGGCGATGATGGCTTTCAACCCCGACGCGGATTTCGCCGCGAACCGCAGCGAGATGACCGACGCTCTGGACAGAGTGGCAAGCGGTCAGATAACCTACGCGGTGCGAGACAGCGAATACGACGGACACAAGATAAAGCAGGGCGAGATACTTGCTATGGATAACGGAAAGATCGTGTTTACCGAAAAGGACGTTACAAAGGCTCTGGTAAAGCTCACCAAGCGGCTTGTGACCTCTTCGAGCAGCTATGTTACCGTTATCTACGGCTCGGACGTGACCGACGAGGACGCGGAGGCGGCATTTGAAGCTCTCCGCGGCAAAATAAGCGACGATGTGGAAATTGTGACGGTAAACGGCGGGCAGCCCGTGTATTACTACATAATTTCGGTGGAGTAATATGGAGATAACCTACCTTAAGGGAGTAGGACCCAAAAAGGCGGAGCTGTACAAAAAACTCGGCATTGAAACGGTGGAGCAGCTCACGGAGCTTTACCCGCGGGATTATGTGGATTTCACGAACGTTACCGCGATACGGGACGTTGTTCCGGGGGAGGTCTGCGCGCTGCGCGCCGTGGTGGCAGCCAAGACCGAGCCGTTCAGCAGATACGCGAGGGTCGCGCTGTACAAGGCGGAGCTGCGGGACGATTCCGGCAGGATCACGGCGGTTTTCTTCAACGCGAAATATACCTTTGACAGGCTGGAGCTGAACAGGGAATACCTTTTCTACGGCAAGATCACGGGAGACCTCGCGAATATGCAGATATCCTCGCCGCTGTATGTGGGAACGGACGAGCAGGGGCTGCTGCCGAAATACCCGCTTACGGCGGGGCTGTCCAACAATATGGTGAGCGCGAATATGAAAACCGCGCTTTCGATGATAAAGCGCGAGGAAACGCTGAGCGGGGATATTCTTGACAAATTCGGGCTTATGGGAGCGCAGGAGGCTCTGCTGAAAATACATTTCCCGAAGTCCCGCGAGGAGTACACCGCCGCGCGCAAAAGGCTGGTTTTTGAGGAGTTGCTCACGCTGAAGCTGGGCTTGTCAATGATACGCCACAGAGGCAGGGATATGAGCGGCGCGGTGATGTCGGACGCGGATATGGACGAGTTCTGGAGCTCGCTGCCCTTTTCACCGACCTCCGCGCAGCAGCGGGCGGCTTCGGAGTGTATCGCGGATATGAAACGGCGTTACCCGATGAACAGACTGGTGCAGGGCGACGTGGGGGCGGGAAAGACTCTTGTCGCGGCGGCTGCCGCTTTCTTCGCGGCAAAAAATAATTTTCAGACGCTGGTAATGGCTCCCACCGAGGTGCTCGCAAGGCAGCATTTCAGGACTTTTTCGGAGCTTCTGATACCGCTTGGGATAAGGGTGAGCCTTATCACGGGCGGCATGACGGCAAAGGAGAAAAACGCCGCCAAAGCCGCTGCCGCCGCGGGCGAGACCGATGTGATAATCGGAACGCAGGCGCTTTTACAGCGGTCGGCGGATATCAAAAGACCGGGGCTGGTCATAGTGGACGAGCAGCACCGCTTCGGGGTGAATCAGCGCTCCGCGCTGGCGGAAAAGGGGTACAATCCCCATATCCTGGCAATGTCGGCAACGCCTATCCCGCGGACGCTGGCACTGATAATATACGGCGACCTGGACGTATCGGTGCTGAACGAGATGCCAAAGGGCAGGATACCCATAAAGACCTATGCGGTGGACAGCTCCTTCAGACCGAGGGTGTATAAATTTATAAAGAAGCATATCGCCGAGGGAAAGCAGGCGTATATCGTCTGCCCGCTTGTGGAGAGCGATGATGGCAAAAGCGAAAAGGCGGGCGCGATAGAATATTACAACAGGCTTATCGAGGGGGAATTCCGCGATATCCCGACGGGGCTGCTTTACGGAAAAATGAGGCAGACGGAAAAGGAGCGGGTCATGACGGAGTTTAAGGAGAACTCCCTCAAGCTGCTTATCTCAACAACGGTAATCGAGGTGGGGATAGACGTTCCCAACGCGGTGGTAATGCTTATCGAGAACGCGGAGCAATTCGGGCTGTCGCAGCTCCATCAGCTGAGAGGGCGGGTGGGACGCGGCGCGGAGCAGAGCTACTGCGTTCTTATGACCGACAGCAAAAGCGAATATACCCGCGCCCGTACCCGCGCCATGGTGGACACTGCCGACGGGTATAAAATAGCGGATATGGACTTGCATCTGCGCGGTCCCGGTAATTTTTTCGGGCAGGAGCAGCACGGGCTGCCGCCAATGCGCATAGCGGATCTGGCGGACGATTCAAGCGCGGTAACGGAGGCGGACAGGCTCGCGCAGGAGATACTGGCGGAGGACGGCGAGCTTTCCTCGGAGAAAAACGCGGGGCTCAGGAAAAATGTGGAAAGGCTGTTCGGCTCGGCGGCGCAGTATGGGTGGAATTAAAGTAAAGGGGTTGCTTAAAATAGAGCTTAATATCGAGCGCTGGCGCTACCCGCGCTTTTTTACGGAGAATATCGAGGGAAGCGCGGCTTTTATTGAGGGCGAGGACGCAAGGCACGCCGCGCAGGTACTGCGAATGAGGTCGGGAGACCTCGCGGTGCTGTGCGACGGGCGCGGCACGGACTATCTCGCGCGGCTGGAGAGCTCCGACAGGGAATGCTGCCGCTTTGAGGTGGTGGAAAAATCCCCCAACAAAGCGGAGCCGGATATTTATCTGCGGCTTTTTCAGGCGATGCCCAAGGGCGACAAGATGGAATTTATAGTGCAGAAAGCGGTGGAGTGCGGCGCGAGCGAAATTGTGCCGTTTTTCTCGAAGCGCTGCGTTTCGCGCCCCGACGGCAAGGCTCTCGCAAAAAAAACGGAGCGTTATCGAAGAATAGCTCTTGAAGCCGCAAAGCAGTGCGGACGCGGGATTATACCCAAGGTGGGCGAGGCGGTGGAATTTTCCGCGCTCCCCGAGCTGATTTCCGCGGAAAATACGGGCATACTGTTTTATGAATGCGCGGAGCTTCCGATCTCATCGGCGGTTTCCGGATTCGGGCGCAATGTAGATATCGTGATAGGGAGCGAGGGCGGCTTCGAGCCGAGCGAGGCGGCATTCCTCACGGAGAGAGGACTTGCGGCGGTCTCCCTCGGAAAGCGGATACTGCGCTGCGAGACCGCGCCGATCGCCGCGATCTCAATTTTGATGAATATGACGGGAAATATGTGATTTTTTTGTTAAAATTCACAAAAAATCCTATTTGCACTTGAAAAAATTCACAAAAAGGTATATACTATTATTTGTATAAGATAATGCCGATAAATCCCTCATATCTTATGGGGAGAACGGCGTATAACCGTTTTATAAGGAGGATAAACATGAAGGGTTTCGGAGTATTTATGGTAGGACTTCTTGCCGCTGTGGGCGGTATCGCTGCCGCTACCTATATCACTAAGAAAAAGCTGGAAAAGGAGAACGAAGAGGACTACTACAACGATTGGGACGACCTTGACGATGACGATATCGACTTCGATTTCGACGACGATACGGATTTCGAGGTAGATTCCGATATCGACATTTCCTCTGCTCCCGCCGCGGAAGCTAAGCCCGACGAGCTTATAGAGGATATCCCCGCGGACGAGGCGGACGAGTCTCTTTGATTCAGGGCAATACCCGTAAAAATTTCGGCGGTGCTTGTCATGTACCGCCGTTTTTGCGCATAAGATAGCCCGAAGGAGTGCATTTATATGAAGAGATCCACAGCGTTTTTTGCCGCGATGATATGCGTTATGCTGACAGGCTGCTCGGGGGACAGCGGCAACTCACCCTCGGGAAATACGGAAATTGACTCGCGTTCACCGTCGCCGTCGCTGACCGAGCCGGTCTACGAATCGGAGAGCACGGATATTGAATGGATCACGGCGGAGGTGCCGCCGCGCGCGGAAAGCAGCGAGCCCGCCGCGGCGGAGAGCGTTCCTGCCGTGACGACGCCCGCGCAGCAGACGGAGGAGGCTCCGCCCCCCGACGTAACAAAGCAGATCGCCGCCTTTGACAACACGTTTCTCGGGCTGCCCTCGGCGGATAAGGTATACATATTCTCCGACGCGGGCAAAAGCGCCGAGATAGACGGATACGCCTGCAACGCGGTGAGCTGCTACGACGAGCACGAGGGCATGCTTTACTATATGTGCGATTTCTATATTTCTCCCGACGGAAGCCGTGTTTACCGCTATTATGAGCAGGAGGAGCGCTTCGCGATACTCCCCGAGGAGCAGATGACCCGCCTTGACCCCACCCGTCAGAGCCTTGAAGAGATATTCTATGAGTCGGGAAGTCTGTATGATATGTTCCACCCAGCCACCAACGCCGCTGTTGCGGGTATTGATCATGAAGCGGAGCCGATCGGGATCAACGGAGAAAAATATCTCCCCGTCACAAATGATCGGATAAACAGCAAGGCGGCGCTGCTGGACGCGCTGGACAGATACTTCAGCGGCGAGATAGTTACCGCTCTTATGGACACCGGAAAGTTCCTGGAGCAGGACGGGGTGCTTTATGTGAGGGATTGCCTCGGTGCGGGCTCAAATCCAACTCTGGAGAGCGTTGAGTACGAGCTTACGGAGCTTACCGAGAACTCCGCCGTTTTCACGGAGTACGACACCTATCGCTATGAGGCTGGGGAATCCGAGGTGAAAGAGGTTGTCTACAAGGCCGAAAAGCAGAACGGCTTGTGGCGGTTCACGGATTATACCGCTCCGTGGACTATTCACTGAACCGTTCAACCCGCACGGTTGAGCGGAATATGAGGGTTCTACGTCAGCGTGGGTTTTCGCGCGTGATGTTCGCAAAGCGCGGTATAAAGGGAAATTTCGCGGAAAAGGTGATTTTTGTGTTGGTTTTTGGATATGAAAAACCCGCCTCAAGCCGTATGGTTAAGCGAAAAAATCGCGCTTGAGATCGTCCGATTTCGGACGCACGGTCGGCAAAAGCTCAGCAAACCCGCACGGTTAAGCGATTTTTTGCGGTTTTCTCCGCGTAAAATAAAAATAAAAGGGGAAAAATAACAATATCCCCTTGAAATACCGAGAAAAATATGTTATAATGAATCTAGGCGTTTATACGCAATACATAATGAAAGAGGTGTTTTACATGAAGCACATCAAGACTATCAACAAGGCTAACCTTAAGGCTTCCGCGGAAAAGGGCGGCTGCGGCAAGTGCCAGTCCTCCTGCCAGTCTGCCTGCAAGACTTCCTGCACGGTGGCTAACCAGAAGTGTGAGGCTGTTAAGTAATGACGCGTGCGAAGCCGCGCGAAGCGGAGCTTGCTCCGATCTAACGAGTTTGGGCGGGAATTATCCTGCCCAAAAATTATAGGATTTTTGGAGAATAACCAATGATACATAAATTCAGACAGGCGGGCTATAATATCCTGCTTGACGTAAACAGCGGCGCTGTTCATGTTCCGGACGACTGCGCATTTGACGTGCTGGATTATATTTCCCCGCCCATGAGCGCCGAAATGCCCGCCGATCTCCCCGAAAAGCTGCCGCGGTATACCGCGGAGGAGCTTCGCGAAGCCTACGGCGAGCTTTACGGGCTGTATGCCGAGGGCGCGCTTTTTACGGAGGACGACTACGAGAAATACTCGGATACTATGGTAAAAAGCCCGATAAAGTCCATGTGCCTTAACGTCGCGCACGACTGCAATCTCCGCTGCGAATACTGCTTCGCTCAGACAGGGGATTTCG
>CAZKJC010000056.1:0-11888 GCA_964552995.1 uncultured Ruminococcus sp. | reverse complement strand
GCCGAAATAGAAAAGAATAAGAATGATACGAATAAAACAGGCGATAATAGTAGAGGGCAGGTATGATAAGATCCGCTTGTCCTCTCTTGTTGATACGGTGATAATCCCGACCAACGGCTTCGGGCTGTATAAGGATAAGGAAACGGCGGAGCTGATAAAGGCTCTCGCGAAAAAAACGGGGATAATAATCCTTACCGACAGCGACAGCGCGGGATTTCAGATACGCTCGCATATTAAGAATATCGTAAAAGAGGGAGAGGTCATAAATTGCTATATCCCGGACGTTTACGGTAAGGAGCGGAGGAAAACCGCGCCCTCAAAGGAGGGCAAGCTGGGCGTTGAGGGAATGACGGGCGAAGCGCTTATCGAAGCGTTTCGCAGAGCGGGGGTTCTCGCCGAGGACGCCCCCGAAAGGGAGCGCACGATCACCAAAGCCGACCTTATGGAGCTTGGCTATATCGGGGCGGAAAACTCCGCCGAGCGCCGCAGGGAGCTTCAGCACCGTTTGGGTCTGCCCGAGCGCTTAAGCGCAAATATGCTCTTGGAGCTGCTGAACATAAATTTTACTTTTGAAGAATTAAAGCAGTATGACCTTGAGTTACCGCATTAGTGCGGTGTAAGCATACGACCACAAACCGCCCACGCAGCAAAGCAGTGTCCGCAGGGAGCGACATTCAGCCCACGCATGAAATTTTCCGCAAGCCGCTACGGAAGCGTAGTTTTCCGCTTCGCGGGAAACTACGCTTCCGTAGCGGGCTAGCAAGCACCGACGCAAAGCGTCGGTGCTTGCGGTGCGGAAAATTTTTTGAAATAGGGGTTTATATGGTTTTTTCCAGTCTTACTTTTTTGTTTGTGTTTTTGCCGATAGTTTTTATAGTGTATTACGCTGTTCCGAAAAAGGCGAAGAACGTTGTTATACTTGTGAGCGGGCTGCTGTTTTACGCCTGGGGCGAGCCGATATATGTGCTGGCAATGATATTGTCAACGTTTATCGACTACACGGCGGGCAGGCTAATAGACAAGTATGACGATAAGCCGAGGGTCAGAACGGCGTGCCTTATCGTGTCGCTGGTGATGAATATAGGGCTGCTGGGAACGTTCAAATATCTGGGATTTCTGATAAATTCCGTGAACGGCTGGTTCGGGCTGAATATCGCAAACCCGAATCTGCCGCTGCCGATAGGGATAAGCTTTTTCACGTTCCAGTCGATGAGCTATACTATTGATCTGTACCGCCGCAACATAAAGGTGCAGAAAAGCGCGGTGAGCTTTATGGCGTTCGTTACGCTGTTCCCGCAGATAGTGGCGGGACCCATCGTGCGCTATGAGGACGTTCAGAACGAGCTGGACAACCGCAGCGTTACGGAAAAAATGCTCGGCGACGGGATAAGCAGATTTATAACGGGACTTGGCAAAAAGGTGCTTATCGCGAACAATATCGGAATGCTTTGGGCGCAGATAAAGGCGATGGATTACGGGGAGCTTTCCGCGGTCACGGCGTGGCTGGGGATACTGGCGTTCACGTTCCAGATATATTTTGATTTCAGCGGCTATTCCGATATGGCGATAGGGCTGGGAAAGATGATGGGCTTCAATTTCCCCGAGAATTTCAACTATCCCTATATGTCGCACAGTATCTCGGAGTTCTGGCGGCGCTGGCATATCACCCTCGGCGCGTGGTTCAGAAGCTATATTTATATTCCCCTCGGCGGAAACCGCAAGGGGCTGCCGCGGACTATAATAAATCTGCTTATCGTGTGGGCGGTAACGGGAATATGGCACGGCGCGAGCTGGAATTTTATGCTGTGGGGAGTCTACTTCGGAGTGCTGATAATCCTGGAGCGCCTGTTTATGGGCAAGGTGCTTGAGAAGATACCCTCGTTTTTCAGTTGGCTGTATACCTTTGTGCTGGTGGTGTTTGGTTGGGTAATGTTCGACGCGGTGGACACGAGCATAGTTGATGTCGGAGAGATGTTCGGGCAGGTTTTCGCGTATATCGGAGCGATGTTCGGCGCGAACGGCGTGGCAATGGACAACACCGCGACCTTCGCGATAGTGAATTATGGGGTCATGTTCGCGATATGCATACTCGGCTCGTCGGATATGTTCAAAAACGCGGCGGAGTATATACGGAAGAAAGCGCCCGAATGGGTGCAGTACGGGTTTCCCGTTGCCCAGACCGCGGTAATGCTGGCGAGCATAGCGTATATCACTACGTCGAGCTATAATCCGTTTTTGTATTTTAATTTTTAAGCGGTTCGGCGTTGGGAATGTTGATGTAGAATTATTTTGTTGCTCTTATTCTTTTAATATGTTAAAGTCGATTTTCCATCGCGCTCGGACTGGGGCGAAACCTTCGGGGGAGGGGGGAAAGACAAAATCCGGCAAAAGCGGGGATTTCCCCCCTCCCCCTACGGTTTCCCCCAGACCCCAACTTCCCTCTCCCCCTCCCCCCTTTCCCCGCTTTTCTTTAGCATAAAGTTGGTCAACTATGTTGCAAGCCTTTTTGGCAGTTAATCACGCGACTTAGCCGTTGATGTACATCAAGCGGCTTGGTCGACAAAGGTTATCCAATTTAAAGCGCACCTAAGAAATTATCAGCCCAAACCCACATAAAAATCGAGATGTCAATGGTGCTGAAAGCTGAAAGCAACAAATTGCCCGCGCACCCAAGCAACGCCCGCTAAGAGCAACGTAACGCCCACGCAGGAAAATTTTACTCGAGAGCCTGCGGAAACGGAGCGTCAGCGGAGTTTTCGCGGGCGGGTCGAGTAAAATTTTTTTAAAATCAGGAGAAAAGAATGGACTTTAAAATGACGCCGCAGAAGCTGATGATAGCTTTGTTTTCTATTGTGCTGCTAGCAGTGCCGATAGTTACGCTGGCGCTGCCCAAGCAGGGGCGCAGCGAGAATGAGAACCGTACTCTCCAGAAGCTGCCGACGCTTGTGGACAGCAATAAGCTGAACAAGGCGGAAAATCTCGGCGATGTGATAAAGGCTGTAAAGTGGAGCTATATCACGGAGCGCGAGAACGATAGCTATATGGACGATGTGGAGACGTATCTGTCGGATCACCTGGCGGGTAGGGAGCTCTGGGTCATGGCGTCGAACGGTATGGAACGGCTCTCGGGAAAGCGGGAGATCAATGGGGTGTATACGGTCGATGATCGAATGATACAGGTGTTCAGGGAGTACGACGAGAAGACCGTAAACGATTCGCTGAAGGCTATGGACGGCTTCGCGGCGAAATTCCCCGACGTGCCGATGTATTTTATGCTCGCCCCCACCTCACAGGAGATATATTCGTCGCTTATGCCGTCTTACGGCGGGTATCTCAGCGAAAAGGCGTTTATCGAGGGGTGCTACAACAAGACGGAAAATCTTGCTTCGATAGATTGTCTGAGCTATCTTTCGGGTCACCGCGACGAGTATATTTATTATCGTACAGATCATCACTGGACAAGTCTGGGCGCGTATTACGCCTACGCGGCGGCAGCCCGTCAGCTCGGGTACAGCGCCTACGGGCTGAATTCGTTCAATATAGAAACGGCGAGCAGCAGCTTCCGCGGAACGCTGTACTCAAAGACGCTGGACAGCGGCGTTACCCCCGACAGTATTGATTATTACCACCTCGCTTCGAACGAGCCGACGGTAAAGATGACGGTGTTCGACGGGCGGGATAAAACCGAGTATGACAGCCTGTATGTGCGGGATTACCTGGAGGTAAAGGACAAGTACTCCAGCTTTACGGGCAGCAACGCTCCCCTGATAACCATCGAAACGGACGTCGAAAACGGAAAGAGCCTGCTGCTGATAAAGGACAGCTACGCCCACAGCCTGGTGCCGTTCCTGTCCAAGCATTACAGCAAGATAACCATGGTGGATATGCGGTATATCAATGTGGGTCTGGATTATTTCTCGATAAATGTCAATGATTATTCCCAGGTGTTGATATGTTATAACGCGATCTCTTTCGCGGGAGATATAAATCTCCCCAAGCTGGTGCTGACAAGATGAGAGAGCTGCTGCTTACCGCGGAGCCGCACGAGGATAATTTGACGGCGCTCGAGCTTCTGAGAGCGCGGGGGTTTTCCCGCCGCATGGTGACCGCCCTGAAGCAGAGCGGCGGTCTTACCCGCGGCGGAGAGATACTCCGCAGTGTGGACAGGGTGCGCGCGGGGGATATGATACGGGTCGTGATGGAGGATTCGGGCGGCGCGGTCCCGAACGGCAATATCAAAGTGGAAATCGCCCGCGAGGACGAGGATATAATTATTTACAATAAGCCGCCGTTTCTGGCGGTTCACCCGTCGATAAGGCACTATGACGACACGCTGGCGAACGCTTTCGCGGCGCGGTTTCCCGATATACCGTTCCGCCCCGTGAACAGGCTCGACCGCGACACCTCGGGGCTGTGCGTATGCGCCAAAAACAGGCTCGCGGCGGCGGGTCTGTCGGAGCTGAAAAAGGTCTATTTCGCGGTGGTTATGGGAGATATCGCGCGGGGCGGAACGGTCGATCTTCCGATAGCGAGGGAGAGCGAAAGCATTATCAAGCGCTGCGTAAGAGCCGACGGCAAGCCCGCCGTAACGCGGTTTGAGCCGATAGAGCGGGTCAACGGCAGAACGCTGCTGAAGCTCCGTCTTGAAACGGGGCGAACTCACCAGATACGCGTTCATATGTCTTATATAGGGTATCCGCTGTGCGGAGACAGGCTCTACGGCGGCGACGAGAGCATAAACCGCCAGGCTCTGCACTGCGGCGAAACGGAGTTCGTACACCCGATAACACGGGAGATCATACGGACTGCCGCGCCTCTCCCCGAGGACATAAGCTCGCTGCTGCGGTAATTGAAAGGAGCACTCAATGGGTACGATGGGTACGACAGGTACGATAGATAACAGCAAAAGGCGGTTCGCGCTCATTCTCGCGGGCGTTATTCTTATGTCCGGCTGCGAAAAAGAGAGCGCTCATATGGACGGAAACGCCGTGATAATAGAGTCCGCGGAGCTTCGGCTGAATATTCCCGAGGGCTGGAGCGCTATGACGGGAAAGGATATATACAAGGAAATATACCCGCAGTATTCCGATGAGTTTGACAGCGCGGAGGATATGAAAAATGCGCTTGAGGAAATGGGCGAGCGGTACATAGCCTACGCGGTATCGGAGGACAGCGCCGCGCTGCTGGTGGTGACGGTCCAGGAAATGGACGGCGGTACGGAGGAGCGCCCCGACCTTGAGGGACTGGCGCGCACGGTACATAACGATACGCTTTTTGATTACCTGGCAAGCGGTTACAGAACGGGCTCAAACAGCGTTTTCGAGCTTACGGAGATAGGCGGGCGCGAGGGCTGGCTGTCGTTTTTCGAGCTGTATATGTCGGAGGAGGAAGAACCGCGGTTTGAGCTTGCGCAGGAGATGTTTATGTTTGAACTGGACGGAGACGTATATTCGTTCCAGTTGATCTACTCGGACAAGGACAGCGGTCTGAAAATAGGTGAAATGCTCGCAAAGGGCTGACAGCAGAGAGCAACGCCCGCAAAGAGCAACGCAAAGCACCCGCAGGGAATTTCAAAAAGGTCGAGTTTGCCGAACGGCAAACGATGACCGGTTCCCGCAATCGACCGCAGGGAATGAGCGAAGCGAATGACCGAGGATCGCTTGCGGGAATTTTGAAATTCTTTTAAATCATTTGCCCCTCGTCAACATATATAAACAGCTCCTCGTCAACACATCATAACCGCATCACAGCCAAGATCAACACAGCTTAAAAGCATTTAAGGCATTTAGGCATAGTAGACAAGATGTTCAAGCGGCAATTAGCAGTTGTGCCCAAAAAAAACAAAAAAAACTGTTCAATTTTTAGAAAATGGATAATATCTCTTGATTTCTGTAAGTAAATACTGTATAATGTAAATATGACTATTCTGCCGTAAAATGCGCTGAATGACGGATAGGCATAAACGGATACGGCGCGGAACGGCATATAAAATATACATAGATAAAGGGTTGAGTGCGGTTTGTTATTCAGTAATAAGATAATAAAAGTAGAGATACTGGACAAAAACGGCACGGTTGTCGTTACATCGGAAAAGGGTTTTGTTTTCCCGAAAAATCTCAACAGTGACGAGGACAGTATTTTAATAATAAAGGGCAGAGATCTGGCGGAGCTCGAAAGGAACGCGCGGGTGTACGTGGTGGTATCCACCAAGGCGGGCGACAGGATACGGTATAACGGCTGCGTTACGATATCGATGGATACGCAGCTTAATATAAAGGTGTTCGCGTTTGACGACACAAAGGTGCTTGAGGAAAGACGACGGTATTTCAAGATACGGGTGGTGGAGGAAGGCAGAGCGCTTTTCTTTGTAAGAGGAGAGGAAACGGTGCGCTTCGATGTTCCCGAGCCTATCGAGATACAGGATATAAATATCGGCGGTATATTCATGAGCTGCGGCGGCTATCGGTTCGATTTCGACGACGCGGTGTGCGTGGAGATAGACCTGTTCACGGATTACAGGCTGAACGCCATGGCGCATATACTGCGCGTGCAGCGCGACCGCGACGGGAACGTGACGGGCTACGGCTGCGAGTTCATAGGACTTACCGCGGCGCAGGAGGATTATATCGGAAAATACATCTACAAGGTACAGTCAGCTATGCGGCAAAAGGATATTGCCAGCGATATGGACGATTGATATACGGGTCAGGGACAGATTTTTTTATTCAGGGGGATAATGGTAATGGGCAATGCAAAATTGAAGTTCTCTTTAACGCTGATACTGTTGATTTTCGCGATAGTTCCCGCTCTTATTGTGGGAGCGGTGGGGACTTTTTCGATAATCGGCTATGAGAAAAGCGCCAAGCTCGATACGCTGAAAACGGTATCGCTGTCGAAATCCTCGGCGGTGGATCAGATATTCACGGACTATGTGTCTATTACGAGCACGCTGTCAAAGCTGGAGCCGGTCATCAAGACGGCAAGCGAGGGCGGCAGCGCGGCGGACAGCGTTCTTGACGCGTTTGAAGCGGTGGATAAGGACATTATCGATATTCTTATTATCGGCTCCGGCGGAAATATTCTCGCCTCGGGCAGCGGCTCTATGAGCGGCAGCTTTGAGCATTTCAACGCGGACGGTATGCCCGCGGTATCCGCGCTCAAGTCGTGGGAAAGCTACAAGACGGACGCTTTCTTTGTGTCAAAGCCCATCTATGCCGATCCCGACACCAAAACCGGCGGCGAGCTTGGCTATGTGTGCGCGGTAATATCGGTAGCTCCGGAAAGCGGTATAGGTAAGGCGCTTTCGGGCACATACCTGAACGGCGGCGCGCACCTTGTTCTGCTTGACGAGGACGGAAACGCGGTCAACTTCGCGGGCGACGGCGCCGTTACAAAGGAAGGCTCCTTCGGTTCTGCAAAAGACGATATTTTTGCGAATACCGGCAATGTTACCGGTATCAACGGCTATGACACCATGTATACCGACGGAATGAGCAGATATGAGTATTCCGCGGGAATTATCCCCAACGTTACATCATGGCGTTGGGTAGGCGTGGCTGACAGCGGCAAGTTCGGCACCTTCTCCGCTTCCACCAACCTTGTGGGCTGGGGAGTTATCGCGGTCGTATGCATTATAGTTTCGCTTATCGCTATGATCATCATTGCCAGATTTATCGGCAAGATACACGATATGCTCAAGACAATGAGCGCTATCGCAAACGATGAGGGCGGCACGGAAATACGCTTTGACGTCAAGAGGGGCAGGAGCGAGCTCGACGATATCCAGCGTTCCTTCAACGACCTGCTTGATGAGATATATTTGAGCGAGGAGCGTCACCGCACTATCGCGGAGCTGTCCGATAATATGCTGTTCGAGTGGGATTTCCATAAGGAGATCATGTATGTTTCGCCGAACACTCTCGCGAAATTCAACCTCAGACCCGCGGATTCCACGCTGTCGAACGGCAGATTTATCGACTCGCTTATGAGCTCGGACGACGCGGAGCGCTACAAGCGCGATATCAACTCCCTGCTGAAAAACAAGAACAACTTCAGCGCGGAGTATCAGCTCACCACCGTTCACGGAACGGTCATCTGGGTGCTTCTGCGCATGGTATGTATTACCGACAGACTGAGCGAGCCGATCAGAGTTATCGGAGTTATGACGGATATCGACAACGAGAAGAAGATGGAGCTCCAGCTCTCCGAGCGCGCAAGCTACGACTTCCTGTCACAGCTCTACAACCGCAACACCTTTATCAGAACGTTTACCTCCGAGCTTGAAAGACGCGGCCAGAATAAGGTCGGCGCGATGTTCCTCGATGTGGACGACTTTAAGTTTATCAACGATAGATACGGTCACTCCGTGGGCGACGAGGTCATTCGCTTCGTTGCGGACACGATCCGCACCAAGGTGGACGACAGAGGCGGCTTCGCGGGACGCTTCGGCGGCGACGAGTTCGTATTGTGCTACACCAACCAGGAGGATATAGCGAATCTTGAAAATATCGCGATGGATATCATCGACGAGCTGAACAACGGCTATGTCGCTTCCGAGGGTACGATGATAAACGTAAAGATATCCATAGGTATCGCGTACTGCCCCGAGCATTCCGACGACGCTAACGAGCTGCTGAGCTTTGCGGACACGGCAATGTACTTTGTAAAGAAGAACGGTAAGATGAACTACCACGTTTATATGCCGGAGGACAGCGCAAGCGGCGAGTACGTCGACCCCGAGGGCTATTACAGCAGCGGCGTGCCCGAAGAAGCAGAGCAGTAAGAACGTGAGCTGCCTGTAAATGAATAAAATTCAGGGGCGGACAATAAATTTGTGCGCCCCTGTTTTATGGAGGAATTATTTTGGCAAGGATAATTGCTGTAACGAATCAAAAGGGCGGTGTGGGAAAGACCACCACATGCAGCGCCATCTGCGGCTGCCTGAAGCAGATGGGATACCGCGTGCTGGCGGCTGACCTCGATCCCCAGGGAAATCTCAGCTTCAGCCTTGGCGTTGAGGCGGACGACAGCTTTACGATCTACGACGTGCTTAAGGGAAACTGTGAGCTTACCGACGCTATACAGCAGGGAGAGGTGTGCGACGTTGTGCCGTCGAATATACTGCTGTCGGGTCTGGAGCTGGAAATGACCGGAGTCGGGCGCGAGTATGTGCTGAGCGAGCAGCTCGGAACGGTCAAGGATAACTACGATTTTATTATTCTCGATACCCCTCCGGCGCTGTCGGTGCTTACCATCAACGCCTATACCGCGTCGGACGAGCTGGTCATACCCATGCTGTGCGAGATACTGTCGCTGCAAGGCATAGCGCAGCTCAAGCAGACCATTTTCGCGGTGCAGCGCTATTACAATAAATCCCTCAAGGTCGCGGGAATATTGCTGAACAAATACAATTCCCACTTTATGCTCACGCGGGAGGTGGAGGAGCTTGCGTCAATGATAGCGGAGCAGCTCGACAGCCGCATTTTCAAGACCCGTATCAGCGCGAGCGTGGCGATAGCCGAAGCGCCCGCCCACGGCGAGAGCATAATGACCTATTCACCGAAGTCAAAATCCGCGCAGGAATATAAGAGCTTTGTAAAGGAGCTTATCGGCCCGGGCGGTAAACGTAAAAAATGAGCCGAGTTAAAGAATCAGCCTCCGAAAAAAGAGAGGAAGCAGCGATAGCCCCCGAAAAAAAGGCGGGAGGGCGCAGGGCGGCTTCGGCGAGGACTTCCGACGCAAAGGACAAGCCCGCCGTTAAGCGGAAAGATACGGCGGAGCGTTCAAAGCCCGAAGCGCGGGAAGATCCTCCAAAAAGAGCCAAGAAAACCGCCGCTGCCAAAACCTCGGGCGCTAAATCCAAAAAGAACGCCGAACCCGAAAAGGGCGGCAGCAGAACTCCGCAGGTCATGAAGCTGGTGGAAACGCAGAGTGACATCAACCCCGTAATTATTGCGGGAAAGAGCCGTATCCCGCAGCAGCTGCGCGGGCGCGCGCCGCTGTCGAGGATAATGCGGCGGGAGGCGGCGGAGATATTCGGAGATTATTACGCCGACCCGAACGAGCTCCTGACGGTCGATCTGACGGAGCTGGTGATAAAGGAGAACGCGGGAGAGCTGCTGCGGCGCTTCAACGCCTGCTGCTGCGATAAATGTATTGAGGAGCTTACGCGCCGCGCGGTCGATAAAGTTCCGTCAAGATTCGCGCGGGTAACGAGGGCGGTGCTGGAGCAGGGCGCTCCCGAGCTTGAAGCGCAGAAGGAGTCGCTGAAAAAATCCGCGCTTTCCGCAATGATACGGGAGCTTATCGGGAACAAGCGGCGGCATTTTCATAACAGTTAAAGCCCTTGCAAAAGGGCTTTGCTTGATAGGAGGTCAAAATGATCGTATTGACATCTAACGGGATATCCTCCGAAAAGCTGGCGCGGGATATCAAGCCGTACACCGAGGGTCTAGCAAGCGCCGTTATAATCACGACCGCATCTGTGGGGTATAAGCGGAACGACTGGCATATTCCGAGGATAACCGAGGAATTGAAGCGGCTTGGGCTGTCGGTCGATTATTTTGATTTTGACGAGGACGCTCCCGAAGCGCTGTTAAAATATGATGTTATAGAGATAAACGGCGGCAATCCGTTCTATCTTTTAAATTCGATACGCAAAGAGGGCGCGGAGGAGCTGCTCGGGCGGCTCTCCGAAACCAAGCTGCTTATTGGCATAAGCGCGGGGTCGGTCATATTGCAGAAAACTATAAACCTTGTTGCGGAATTTTCCCCCGATATGAACGACGAGGCGGGTCTGCCCGATAATACCGCGCTGGGGCTTACAGATATTGAAATGATACCCCATTATCACAAGTTTATCGACAGATACGAAAATTTTGAGCAGCGTATCGCAAACTACGAGCGTGAAAATCACTGTGAAGTCCTGCGGATCAATGACGGCGAGGGGATAATTATTACCGATAAGAACCATTATGTTGTGTCAAAGCAATAAGTTTGCCGCAAAAACCAATAAAAGCAACCTCCGGTTGACAGATTGAAAAGGCGGATTGATGGTCTGCACTCCTTAAAAATGCTATACTTAAAATGTCAGAAGAGCTCAGGACAAAATTTTAAACAAGGAGGAGATTACATGATTTTTGCAGACAAACTTATCCAGCTCCGCAAGAAAAGCGGCTGGTCACAGGAGGAGCTGGCGGAGCAGCTTGGAGTAAGCCGCCAGTCCGTATCAAAGTGGGAGGGCGCGCAGAGCTTTCCCGATATCGAGAAGATAGTTAAGATGTCGCAGCTTTTCGGCGTGAGCACCGACTACCTTTTAAAAGAGGACGAGGAAGAGCCGACATATATCGAAACAGACGAAGCACCGAAGGTTCGGCGCGTGTCTATGGAGGAGGCTGTTGAGTTTCTTTCGGTAAAGGAAAAGAGCGCGAAATGGATAGCCCTTGCAACGTTTTTATGTATTATTTCTCCCGTCTGCCTGCTGCTTCTGGGAGGGCTCAGCGAATTTACGGGCGAAGTAACGGACTACGCCGCGGCGGGCGTGGGAATGCTCGTTATGCTGGTTCTTGCGGCTGTCGCGGTGGGTATCTACATTTCGGTAGGCAGTAAAACAAAGCGCTTTGAGTATCTGGAAACAGAGGTCTTTGAAACGGAATACGGCGTAAGCGGAATGGTGAAAAAACGCCGTGAGCAGTACAGAAGCACGCATACGCGCAATAACATTATCGGTACGATCCTGTCCATTTTCTCGATAGCACCGCTTTTTGCGGGGCTGGCGTTCTTCGGAGAAGACGAGCCAACAGCGGTCCTTGCGCTGTGCTGTATGTTCCCCATAGCGGGTCTGGGAGTGGTTTTCTATATCTTAGGCGGCGTGAAATGGGCAAGCTGCG
>CAZKJC010000055.1:0-11963 GCA_964552995.1 uncultured Ruminococcus sp. | reverse complement strand
ACCCTGTTCGGGGTGGTTTGTTGTGCCTTTCGGCTTTAAATTTTTTCGCTCATCTTTAGTAAGCCATTCATCAATAAGTCTAAGCTGATTTTCGCTCAATTCCTTATCTTTCATAAACTCCTTAAGATAAACGTAAAAAGCATGTGTGCCCTTACATTTTATGTAAGTATAAATAGATTTACCGGCTTGTCCGAATACGTACCGTTCTAATCTGCTCATATTGTACTCTACATCTTTTTTGGTGAAAAGCGAGATCGCAAGCGTGGACTGTAAGAAGTCCGTCCACCATTTGGGACTATCCCAACGTCGGCGGCGATTGTCGGAATTAGTTGGAACGACGAAGCGCAGGTTATTATTGATAACTCCGTAAAATTTCTCTCCGAGGGAATGGGGATCATTGAGAAAATTCAAGGCAGCTTCACGCCGAAGCTGAATCTCAAATCTTGTCCAATGATAATCTAACCCGCCGCGCTCCTTGGATTTATCATAAAGTCTGAAGCGGACATCAGATTGAGAAGAACCGAAATAAACGGAAAAAGCAAGAGGCTCAGAGGGTCCATCTTCGGAATGTTTTCCGGACCATTGCCCCGACTTGGAACGGAAACGAGATACATACATATCTTGAACAGCCATTCCGTTAATCAGCTCCATATTCAGAAGCCCGTCACCCTCATGATCTACATCATCGAAAGCTACATCAAGGCGGGTTATATTGTATTTGTCGGAATTTTTTGCAAGGAAATGAGCAAGCCAATCTAGAGAATACTGTCCGGAGGTTTCATACTGTCGGCAGCCTTGACCGGACATATTAACACAAATACCCATATCGTTGCCGTTTTCATCTACATGACCATCATACATAACACGAATACCGTTAAAG
This sequence comes from uncultured Ruminococcus sp., assembly GCA_964552995.1. GTDB lineage: Bacteria > Bacillota > Clostridia > Oscillospirales > Ruminococcaceae > CAG-115. Next base: position 11,083 of record CAZKJC010000055.1, on the reverse strand, counting down.
GTCTTAGATGACTTATACCCGTTAAGTCCGCGAGTATCTTCAAACTTGACCTTTTCAAGTCCCAGGAAATGGATCATCTGATCGGGGGTCATGTGCTTACAACTGAATGTGAGCCAGTCAATAAGTATTATGTTGTCACTCAATGAGTATCACCTACCTTTGTTACAAGACCGCTTCAAGCTCATCGTCGGAAAGATACTGATAACGCTGACGAAGAGCTTCTAAAAGTCTTTCGTCCATCAGTCAACCTCCGGATAAAGCATAGCAAAAAGTTGCTCAAGAAATTCCGTGGTACACACTCTAAGCTCTTCCTCATCGGTACGTGCAAAAATCGCATCGATAAGTTCCTCGCGCTTCTCGAGCTCCTGATCGGAGAACAGTTTGCGCTCTAATTTTGTTACTGACATAATAAACTCCTTCCGAGACCGCCGGCTCGTTTAAAATATTTTTGTGCGGCGCCGCGCACTGGGACTAAGGCGGTTATTTATTGGCGGCTCTGCCGCTGGTGGCGGTTTTATTTTTCCTCGCAACCGCTAAACGAGGGTTTACAAAAGGAGACAGATAAATGAACAACCTCATCGGTTGGAATGGTGGCTATTTAAACGGATAATTAAAATCGGGAGAAACTTCACAAAGACCATATGCGGGATCACCGCCTGTAGATTCGTATATTACAAGGAAGTGTTTACAAGTTTGACAATCTGCAAAACCTAAAGACTTTTCCAATTCCTCGATAGGATCGTAATTTATACATACATTACTTTCCATCTATTTCACTTCCTTTTCGGGCGGGTAGAGATGGACAACTTTGCCGTAACGCAGCCGACAATATATACGCCCAATTCGTTCGGTAAGAAAATCAACCAGGTAAGTAATGACAAAGCGGCAACCAAATAAAAAAATGCCAGTAATAGGAAGTAAATAAAGTAAGTTAAAAGAGAAAAGCGGCATGAAAACATATTTTACAAAATATACCAAATCCTCGCCGCTTGAAAAATATCCGTCCGCTATCGCCTGGCGAAGATGATCTCCGATCCAGGTGCTCAGCAACCAATCTGCAAAAAAATCCAATTTGATTTACACCTCATTTTCAAAACACAAACACAATATATACACGTAAAAAAGTTGCATACCGCCCGAAGTGAAAAGTTTTTCGAAAAATCTCTTCGGGCGGGTATGCGAAAAGAAACCCAGAAGATACCGTTTAGGTATCTAGATACCACCAGCTTATAGTACTGATATGGTACTGTAAAAATAATACCATATTAGTACCGATTAAGTCAATATGCAATAGTACCAAAATGAAGCTAGATATTTTTGTTAATATTATATATAATTTAAAATGGAGGTGGTATTAAATGAGTACCGTGTTTTTTAATCTTAGAATTTCAGAAGAATTAAATGAACAATTGATAGAAATAGCACAAGCGGAGGGAAGAAGTAAAAACAAGCAAATAGAACAAATACTAAAAGAATATGTGACAAAATACAAAAGACAACATGACAATATTTCCATAAATCAAGAAAACAATATAAAAGCGGTTGTAAAAATAAACCAATTAGGCGAAAATAAATGAACGAAAGACAGGAAAAGTGTAGACAAGATATATAAATGGGTTGAACATACTTGAAATAAAATTTGAAGCAGTGAAAGGGGGTGAGCAAATGAAAGTATTAAACTTTTTAAAAAGTTTAATACTAGATTGTACTATTACATATGCAATTGGAATGTCGTTGTATTTTGTATTTAATGCAATCGTAAAATAGTTTAAAATTTAAACTATAAACTTTAAGGGAGCTGCAAAGCTCCTTTAAAGAGAATTGGACATAGTACCCCCGCTTAGCAAATAAAAAGAGAACTGAAAAGTCCTCTTTATTGTTATATCAAATACAATGTCTTGACAAAATCTTTACATTGTGATATAATGGCATTAAGGAGGTGTGTAACATGGCACAGACATTAGTTAATATAAGAATGGACGAAAATCTGAAAAAGGATTTTGACAACGTATGCAGCGAGCTGGGAATGAGCATGACAACGGCTATAACTATCTTCGCGAAGAAAATGAGCCGCGAACATCGCATACCTTTTGAGGTCTCCGTTAATCCATTTTACAGCGAAAGCAACATGAAAGCTCTTGCGGATAGTTTGGATCAGCTGAATAAGGGCAAAGTTGTCACCAAAACTATGGACGAACTGGAGAAAATGGCAGATGAGTAAACTTATTTTCTCGGAACGCGCGTGGGAAGACTACCTTTATTGGCAGACACAGGACAAAAAAACGCTTAGAAGAATTAACTCTCTTTTACAGGATATAATTAGAAACGGTTATGACGGCATAGGCAAGCCCGAACCGCTTAAGGAAAATTTAAGCGGCTTCTGGAGCAGGCGGATCGATGAAGTCAACAGGATAGTATATAGAATTTCGGAAGATTGTATTGAAATTATTCAATGCAAGGATCATTACAATAAGTAATTAAAAACGCATGACATTATTACAGATTAGATGTATAATGAGACTGGAAAGGCGGTGCACCACATGGACGAGATGGAAAGACAAGATGTTAAAATGGCAACGCTGTATGAGCTGCGGCTTATATTCAAAAACCGCGAAAAGAAAAACTACACAACCGAAGAAATATTAGAATTGCTGGATCAGATCGCAATGGCTAAGGGTCAGGAATAAAAATACAAGCCCCGATCGGGGCTTGCTTTTTTGAGTATGTGCGCAAAGCTGATTTGCGCGAAACATTATACAATTAAAATGTAACATATTTTGAAAGGAAACGTGCGCAAATGCAGACAAAGGAAAAGGAAATAAGGGAGCACTGCTACAAGTGCAAGCTCGCCGAGGAGTTCCAAGAGGGGCGGATCACGCTGGAACAAGCTCGGGCAAAGTGCAGCAACTGCCATTTCGGCAGCTTGAGAATCTACAAATTTGATATCATTTTACAACTATTCTGTAACGAAAAAAGATCAGAGCACGCCGATGAAAAGCCGGCCCGAGCTTTTAATCGCTCCGGCAAAAAAGAGACCTACTCCAAGCGATACGGCACGGCAATCTCCAAGCTCCGGAACGAGGGGCGCAGCGTTCGAGAGATTGCGGCGATCCTGGGTATCTCTCCAACATCAGTTGTTAAGGTCTCCAAGCTCCTGCGCGAAAAATAAGCACCTGAAGAAAGCTCCGACTTGTCCCGTATTCCGACAAGGCGGAGCTTTTTCTATTTCAAACTAGTTAAAGGAGAAAAGGAATTTTTTAGGAGAAAAAAAGGTGCTTGGACGTAGTACCCCCCCTGTTAGTGCAGGGGGGTCGAGCGATTTGCCAAAATCGCGAAAAAAATTTAAAGTGATATTTCGCGCAGTCGCGTCAGCAAGCTGCCGCGACGTGCGCTCTAAATATCACCTTTAAATCCTCCTATTCGATTATTTTGCCACGGGTACCGGAGATCACAGCTTATTCTTCTGCATCATCTTCCAGGACTGCAACGTCTATCCAGTCTATTTTTTCATTTTCCGGCATTTGTATCACTCCTTTCTGCTGCCTTTGTTATGTTGATCTGTATCGATGATCCTGCTGCAAGGGCAGGCAATTAAGAGGGCGTGGAATCAGATCGAGAGATTATGCTGCCATCAAACTGCGGATCGCTGCCGACGTTCCGTAAGCAAGGGCAATAATGAAAGTTTCGGCTACCCGCCGAAACGGATTGCCGACATGCCGCACTTTACACCCTGCGAATTACGGGGTTGATTTGCGGCATATATCGAAGACTCTGCAAGTGGAAACCATAGCGCAGGGGCGCCGATCTGACCGAACAGATCACTAAAAACCGATTTACTTCTCATTATTTGATTGTAGATCGTTTTATGTAACAGTATATATGCAAAATGTTTCACGTGAAACATTTTTGAATGTAAATCTTTTGCCCTGGACACCACTACTTTTAATCAGGGTGTCCCGGGTTCGATTCCCGGGTGGATCACCATTAACGCGCGCCGTTACGCTCTTTTTTGAGAGTGCTTGCGGCGCGCTTTTATTGCGTTCGCGGGCATTTTTTACATTACCCTTGAATTTATTCGTTTTTTGCCAAGGGCAAGTAGTTCTGTATTTCGGAAAATACCATACACAGATTATTTAAAAAGAAGACAGCTGCTCCGATAGTATCATTCGGAGCACTTTTTGCATTCTGCAATCAGGCTAAAACTCTGCCGCAGAAATGCCCCGTCCGACAAAAAGCCCTTGACTTAAAGGGTAAAATGTGGTACAATATATGGGAATATAAAATCGCGGGGTGGATATATGGGAAAGGGCAGAATTATAGTGCTGGAGGGTCTGGACGGCTGCGGAAAGAGCACCCAGCTTGAGCTTGCGGTACAAAGCCTTACCGAGCGCGGCGCGGATTGTCGGCGGATAAGCTTTCCCGAATACGGCTCGGACAGCGGTCGAATAATCTCAAGATATCTTGAGGGAGATATCCCCTGTGAGGGAGAGATCGGAGCCTACGCCGCGTCGTCCTTTTACGCGATAGACAGATACATCAGCTTCGTGAATGATTGGAAGCGTGATTACGATAGGGGTGCGACGATCCTTTCGGGACGCTATACTTCATCAAATATAATCTATCAGATGACGAAAGCCGATGATCGAGAGATATTTCTGAATTGGCTGACGGATTACGAGTATAATAAGTTGGGGCTGCCGAAGCCGGATATGGTGATCTTTCTGGATATGCCGCCCGAGGTGTCTCAGAAACTGCTCTCAAAGCGCTATGAGGGCGATGAGAGCAAAAAGGATATCCACGAGAGAAACCGCGGATTTCTTGATGAGTGCCGTAAAAGCGCACAGTATGCCGCAGAGCTTCTCGGGTGGAGAATAATTTCCTGTGCCAAGGACGGCAGCGCGAGAGATATCAAAGAAATACACGAGGAAATAATGCGGGCGATCGACAACGGATAGCGCCGCGGAGGGTTTATGGAAAACGAAAAACAGGCTCTCAGGCGGGAGCTTATCGCGCTCAGAAAAGAGCTCCCCGCGGAGGAAAGGCGGGCGGCGGACGAAAGGATATTCACGCAGCTCAAGCCGTTGCTTGACAGGGCGGGAGCTGTTTTCACCTACGTTTCGACCCGATTTGAAACGGACACGCGCCGCGTCATTGACTATTGCTTTGAAAAGGGAATACCCCTAGCTGTTCCCGTAAGCGGCGACAAAGAGATGAGGTTTTATTTCATAAAGCGCTGGGAAGAGCTGGCGGAGGGACGGTTCAATATTCCGGAGCCGATCAATCGCGGGAGGGAGGCGGTATCCGATGAGAGCTCCCTTTGCATAGTTCCCGCGCTGAGCGCTGATGAGAGCGGACTGCGGCTTGGCTATGGCGGGGGATATTACGACAGATTTCTTCCGGAATTTCGGGGAAAGAGCGCCGTTATATCTTATAACGCACTGCGGCGGGTCATACCCGCGGAGGAGCACGATATCCGCGCGGATATCAGCATTTTCGGTTAAAATAACAAGAGGGAGGACGGACGCGGCGAGACCGCGGACTTCTGAATGGAATTTAAGAGAATTGAGATAACGGACAGGGCGCGGGCAGCGGAGCTGCTGGCGCGTTCGGGGTTCCGCGGGTGCGAGTATACTTTTGGGAACAATTTCGTGTGGCGGAATTTTTATAATGTTGAGATAGCTTTTGAATATGGGTTCTATTTTTGCAGGTTCGGCGAGGAGGGCAATCATAAATTCAGCTTTCCCGCAGGGCGGTCAATGCTCACGGACGGCGATGTGAGAAGCGCGGTGGAGCTTCTTAGGGGCTATTGCGGGGAAAATGGGATAAAGCTCATAATATCCGCGAATAAGGAGATAACGGGGCGGCTTATGGAGCTGTATCCCGATTCCACAGCGGAATTCAGCCGCGATACCAGCGATTATATTTATCTCGCCGAGGATCTGGCGGAGCTTAAGGGCAAAAAATATCACGCCAAGCGGAATCATCTCAATCGGTTTTATGAGAACAACTGGAGCTATGAGCCGCTTACGGCGGAAAATATGGCTGATTGTATAGAAATGAACGACAGGTGGTGCGAGGAGAATCTCGGCTGCGAGGCGGTTACCGAGGAGGAGCGCAGCAAGCGGGACGAGGAATGTATCGTGCGTTGCAGCTTCAAGCATTTCAATGAGCTTGGGTATATCGGCGGCGTGCTGCGCGTGGACGGCAGGGTCCAGGCGTTTACTTTCGGAGAGCCCTCCGCGGAGGATTGCTTCGTGGTCCATGTGGAAAAGGCGCTGAGGGATTATCAGGGAGCTTATACCGCCATCAACCGCGAGTTTGTGAAGTCGCTGGGCGGGAGATATAAGTATATCAACCGCGAGGAGGACACAGGCGCGGAAAATCTCCGTAAGGCAAAGCTGTCGTATCACCCTGTTTTTCTGGAAGAAAAAAGCTATGTGGAGATAAGAGGTTAGATCGGCGCAAGGTCTGCGCGGTAAAGCAACGCCCGCATAGAGCGGCGTAAAGCCCACGCAGGAATTTTCCGCAAGCCGCCGTGGAAGCGTAATGAAGCGAAGCGGAGCGGAAAATTCAAATTTAAATCATTTGGCAAGAGCAACCTCAAAGCGGCGCAGCAAAGGAATGCCCGCATAGAGCAGCGTAAAGCCCACGCAGGGAAATTTTTCGCGAGAGCCCGTGAAAACGTAGCGCAGCGGAGTTTTTGCGGGCGGGTCGCGAAAAATTTCTTTTAAATCAACAGCCAAGAGCAACGTTATGTGGGAGAAGCAAATTTTTTAAAATCAGGAGGAATTATGATCTACGTATTTTTGGCAGAGGGATTTGAGGAGACCGAGGCGATAGCGCCCATTGATATGCTCAGAAGAGCGGGAAAGGAGGTAGTTACCGTCGGGATAAGGCATGATGATATACGCAGCTCACACGGGATACCGGTGCTGTGCGATATGACGGATATGCAGGCGGAGCTTGACGAGCGCCTGGAGATGATAGTGCTGCCGGGGGGAATGCCAGGAACGCTGAATCTGGAGGAGAACCCCGTGGTCCAGTCCGCCTTGAGGTTTTGCGCGGAAAAGGATATCCCTATCGGAGCTATCTGCGCGGCGCCCTCGATACTGGGCAAGGCGGGGCTGCTTAAAGGCAGGGAAGCCGTTTGTTTCCCGGGGTTTGAGAAATACCTTGAGGGAGCCAAGCTCTCCGAAAGCAAGGTGGTTACGGACGGAAATATCACCACCGCGGCGGGCGCGGGGGTCGCGATAGAATTCGGACTGAGGCTTGTGGAGGTTCTCTGCGGCAAGGAAAAATCACAGTCGATACGCGCGGCGATACAGAGCGCGTGACATTTTAATGAGGATAAAATTATGGACGAGCAAGATTACAACGACCTGGACAGAACACAGGAGATGGACAGCATCGAGCAGGGGAGCACGGCGACTCACGGCATAACTCCGCGCGAGGAGTTTACGGAGCTGAACTCCGCGGATATGGACAAGACCCTGCGAATGGATTCGATAGCGGACGAGGAATACGCGGAGGACGACTACGAGGATTATGACCGACCCTTGCCGCCAAATCCCGTAAAACGGCGCAGGAAAAAGAAAAAGCGTATAAATCACACCCGCACGATGGCGCAGGTGTTTCTCGGTGTGCTTATTTCGGTGGTAGCCACCTGTCTTGCGATAGGGCTTTCGATACAGGTCATCACTGCCATACAGGACGTTACGGGTATGTCCAAGCAGAAGATCACCAGAGAGGTGGAGATCAACGAGTCTATGAACACAGACGATATCGTTGAGCTTCTGCATGACGAGGGACTGATACAGATGCCCTGGCTGATGAAGGCGTATATCCGTTTTTCAAAAGAGGAAACGGGATTTCTCAACGGCAGCTTTGAGGTAAGCTCGAATATGTCCTACAGCACGCTTATCACAACGCTGAAAACCGTCAAGAAGTACACCGAAACGGTCACGATAATGATACCCGAGGGCACTACCGCCCAGCAGATAGGAGCGCTTCTGGAGGAAAACTATGTCTGCCGCGCGGCGGATTTTGAAAAATTCTACCGTGAGAAGATGAATAAGTATGACTTTGAGGAGCAGATCGACGACGATCCCAACCGTTTTTACGCGCTGGAGGGCTACCTGTTCCCCGATACCTATGAGTTCTACGTTATCGACGATCTTAAGAAAAATCCCGATTTCGATACGGAGCAGTACGCGAAAATAGCGGCGGAAAAGATGATCGAAAACTTCGAGAACAAGCTCACCAGAAGTATGCAGGAGCGTATGGAGGAGCTTGGAATGAGCATTGACGACGTTATAGTGCTCGCCTCTATCATTCAGAGAGAGGGTAACAACGAGGAAAATATGGCAATGATATCCTCCGTGTTCCACAACCGTCTTGACAACGGCGAGGTGTTCCCGAATCTCCAGTCCGACGCGGTCTACACTTATATAGAGAGCTGCATAGAGCCTGTGCTCAGCGGCGACAGGCTGACCGACGTTTCCGACGCTTATGATACCTATAAATGCGTTGGACTGCCCGCGGGCGCGGTTTGCAACCCGGGTATTGAAGCCATCAACGCGGCGCTTTATCCCGCCGACAGCGATTACTACTACTTCCTGGTCAGCGAGGACGGCGTATTCTACTACGCGCAGACAGAGGAGCAGCATAACCAGAACATTATCGACGCGGAGCTTCGGGGAGAAGACTGATATGACGAATTATACCGAGCTGCTCGCCCCCGCGGGGGACGAGGAGAGCCTGAGAGCGGCGCTGGATTACGGCGCTGACGCGGTGTATCTCGCGGGAAAGGGCTACGGCATGAGAGCGGGCGCGAAGAACTTCGATGAGGAGGGCTTGCGCGGCGCGGTTGAAGCCGCGCATAAAAGGGGAGTAAAGGTCTACCTGGCGGTAAACACTATCCCGCTGAACAGCGAGGCGGACAGCTTTCCCGAATATATACGAGTGTGCGCGGCGGCGGGGGTCGACGCGGCGATAGCTGCCGATCTGGGCGTTATCGCCATGATAAGAGAGCACGCTCCCGCGCTTGCCATTCACGCGTCCACTCAGACGGGGGTGGTGAACTACCGCACAGCCATCGAGTTGTATAAAATGGGAGCGCGCCGCGTGGTGCTGGCGCGCGAGGTGAGCCTCGCGGATATTCGGATAATCCGTGAGAGGATACCCGAGGATATGGAGATAGAGGTATTCGTGCATGGGGCTATGTGCGTGAGCTTTTCGGGGCGCTGCCTTATCTCGCAGTACCTCACGGGGCGCAACGCCAACCGCGGGGAGTGCGCGCAGCCCTGCCGCTGGGGCTATTACCTTATGGAGGAAAAGCGCCCCAACGAGTTTTACAAGGTGTTCGAGGACGAGCGGGGGAGTTACATCCTCAACGCGCGTGATATGTGCATGATAGAGCATCTTGACGACCTGTTGGAGGGGGGGGTCACGAGCCTTAAAATTGAGGGCAGGGCGAAATCGGCATATTACACGGCGCTGACGGTGAACGCCTACCGTGCGGCTCTTGACGCGGCGAAAAGAGGAGAAAAGCCCGCGAAGTGGGTGCTTGACGAGGTCAACAAGATAAGCCATCGTCCCTACTGCACGGGATTTTTCTACGGCGACCCGCGCGACGGCAGCGAAACGCAGAACGCGGACGCGCTCACAAACGGCGGGCAGTACTTCGCGGACAGCGGGTATATGCGGGAGTATGATTTCGTGGGGACGATCGACAAGTGCGCGGACGGAATAATGAGCATAACGCAGCGAAACTACTTCACGGTCTCCGACGAGCTGGAAATCCTTGCCCCGGGCAGAGAACCGATAAGCTTTGTACCCGATAAGCTGTTCAATTCGCAGGGGGAGCCGATAGAGGTGGCGCGGCACGCAATGGAGAAGCTCACGGCAGAAACGGGCGTCGTTGTGCCGTGCAATTCAATATTGAGGAAAAGGGTAAAGTAGCAGAGCTTGGAGCGGCATTAGGCTAACGCATAATAGGGTCATTTAGCAAAGAGCAGCAAAACGCCCACGCAGGAAAATTTTTCGCAACAAGCTCCGAAAGCGGAGTGGAACGAAGTTCCGCGGAGCTTTCGGGGCGCGGTAGGCGAACGAAGTTCGCCGGTGCGAAAAATTTTTTTAAATAATTTGCCCAGAGCGACACAATAATCGAGCGGCAAAGGCGCTGAAAGCACACGTCAAGTGACCGCCCACGCAGGAAATTTTTCGCGAGAGCCTGCCGCGGCGCAACGAAGCGAAGCGGAGTGAGCTGTGGCGGGCGGGTCGCGGAAAATTTTTTTAAATCAGGAGGCATTATGTTCAGGTTTCAGAATAGAGAATTGTCAACCGATGAGCGCGTAAAGGCTCTGCTGGAGGAGCTTACGCTTGAGGAAAAGCTGACCATGCTGACGACAAGACAGCAGGCTGTGCCGCGGCTGGGGCTGCGGGAGTTTACTATCGGAACGGAGGTCGCGCGGGGCCTGGTCTGCCGCGGCGAGTTCGGCGAGGAGCCGTCGACGGTGTTCCCCGAGCCGTTCGGGCTGGCGGCGACGTTCGATCCGGAGCTGATGCGCTCCATAGGCGAGGTAACGGGCGTTGAAACGAGGATATACCATAAGAAAAGAAAGGCTTCGCTGTGCGTGTGGGGTCCTACTGTTGACGCGGAGCGCGATCCGCGCTGGGGCAGGACGGAGGAGGCCTACGGCGAGGATCCGTTTCTTATCGGGGAGATGTCCGCGGCGTATACCAAGGGTATGTGCGGCAGTAATGAGCGGTATACAAGACTTATCCCCACGCTCAAGCATTTTTACGCGAATAATAATGAGGAGAACCGCGGCAGCGACAACGCCTCGATACCGCTGGGACTTAAGCATGACTATTATCTGAAAGCCTTTGAGTACGCCATAAGAAGCGGCGGCGCAAAGAGCTTGATGACCGCCTATAACTGCATAAACGGAGTAGAGGGCTTGTGCAATCCCGAGGTGGGAGAGCTTTGCGAAAAGGAGTGGGGAATGCTGTTCGCGGTAACGGACGGCGGGGATTTCGTGCAGAACGTGCAGTACCATCGCTCCGATCCGAACCATGTGGA
>CAZKJC010000054.1:0-11988 GCA_964552995.1 uncultured Ruminococcus sp. | reverse complement strand
AAAGGAAGCGAAAACAAGTCCGCGCTTCGCGCGGGGCTACTAGGCGTTCAGCGATACCACTACTAAGCTAAATTCATTTATACAGCCAATAAGCAGCAACAAAAAGCAAGTCAAGACCCCTAGCACAGCCGGTGGTCTTGACTGAAATTTATGCGTTCTTTATGTATACAAGATAACACATTTCCGCTGTCAGGAGATCAGCGAATCAATTACGGGCGAGTACTCCTGGCTGAGCTGTGTAAAGGATTCTCCCGCGAACATGGGGTCTGACAGCACCGTGTTGCAGACGGTAGTCAGATCATCGGAGAAGCCATAGCAGTCGTCGAATACAAAATTGAATTTCTCGGGATTCTGCATATCCTGGAGCAGATCATACACTTTCTCGTCCCAGGTGATCTTCCATTTCTGGAATCCCTCGTATTTTCCGGAGGTATAATAAATAGGAGTGGGAGAGACAGCGTCCTGACGCCTGGTGGCGATAACGCTTTCGTCGGTCTCGTATACGCGGGTAAGATTTATCCAGTCAATAGCGCCTTTCCTGTTTTTCGCTCCCTTAGGTACAAGGTAACCGAAGGTATCATACGCTATGGTGTATGTATCGGAGGACGGGTCACGCGGGAACGATACGAACGCGAAATCGGATACGGTATTGAATACGTCGTTTTCAACACCCTCCTTGTTCTGTATCTCCGCTGTCGCGGCAGGGTATACCCATGTGGGATCCAGACCATAGAACAAAACGCGGTCGGTATTCTGTGCCCACATCTGAGGAGAGACCCAATCGCCAAGCTCACCCCGGTGTACCAGTCCGTCGTGATAGAGCGACGAGCAGAACGTCATTGCTCTTGACACGTTGCCGTTGTTGATATTATTTACAGCGGTTCCGTCGGGCAGTACTTCGACCAGAGTCGTGCCGGTGGTGGCGATAAAGCTCATTCCGCCGTCGCCGATATAGCCGATATGCGACTCGTCGGCGTTGCACCAGTCGATCATAAGCTGTTTAAAGGTGTCCCACGTCCAGTTGTTTTCCATATAAAGATCGTAAGGATCGGTCAGAGAATATTCCTCAAGAGCTTTGCGGTTGTAGTTTATAGCGTAATTGGATTTTATGCAGTAGGGGAAATAGTAATGCTTTCCGTTATAGGAAAAATCCTCGATGGCTTTCGCCATTCCCGACCAGAGCGGCGAGTTCATATCAATATCGTCGTCGAGAGCCTCGTACATATTCTTGCTCATTCCGCCCGGGAACGATCTCCACTCGTAACGTACTATATCGGGAGATTCATCAGCGGCGATCAGCTGCCCCAATCTCTCAAAATACGCCGAACCGCTCGAGCAGGATTGGTATTCCACCTCGCCGCCGTAAAGCTCACTGGTAAAGATTTTATAATGCTCTGCGGAGCTTCCGTCGTCCTTAAGGTCATAGTAGCCCAGCCATGTGATCTTGCCGCTGTTTCCGTCGGGCGTATACAGATCCGTGCCGAGCTCCTTTAATTTTTCGTCGGTGGGAGCGTCCAGATCGGGATCTGCTGTTGAAGCCGGAGTGGAGGATGTGACCGCGGAATTAGACGGCTGACCGCTGCTTATCGGCTCTGTTTCGTCACAGGCTGTCAGCAGCATCAGCGCCGCCGCGGCAGCACTTATCATCATTTTCTTTGTGAATTTCATTTTAGTGACCGTTCCTTTCAGTATACTTGTTTTCGGATAAAGAAACATTTCGGTTTTCAGTCATTATCATCTTATACCCGCAATATTCCTTTGTATATTATAGCAAATGACCCGAAATTTGTCAATAATAAATATTACCAAAAGATCATTTTCTTGCCCGCGGCGTACCTTAAGGCAATACCGCACAGAGATTGTGCGGTCAGACTGTATAAAAACCACTACCCGGAAAAGATCGGTTCTGAATTGACAATGTATAATGGATAATTGACAATTTCGGAACGCGGCTTCGCCGCGATCTAATGCCGCGAAGCGGCTTTAAATCGCCGCCGTAGGCGGCGTACCCTAATTATTCATTTTTCATTATACATTATCAATTTCAAATGTTTCTCCCGCAATCGGGCTTTTTCCATAAGCTGCCGCGCCGATCGGTGATGATCGGCGCGGGGATTGTTATTTGTGTCGCTGCTCTGAACGGGCGGTCTTAATTGCCGTTGATAGCTCTGTACAGCGCTTCGTATTCGTTGGGGCTGTATGTTATGCCCTTGTAGGTAACGGTGCATTTGCAGCCGGTAAAAGCGCCCAAGTCATCGTCGATGCCCATCATAGGGAGAATGAGTCTGCCGGCGCCTATTCTTGTTATGCTGTCGGGGATGTCCACATGTGTAAGGCTCGTGCAGTTTGTGAAAGCATTATCATCTATCCATGTCACGCTGTCGGGAATGGTTACGTTTTTGAGCGACGTGCAGCCCTCGAAAGCGCTCTCGCGTATTTCTGTTACGCTGTTCGGAATAGTTACGCTTGTGAGCGATGTGCAGTTCTTGAAAGTGCTCAGGCGTATTGTTGCCACGCTGTCGGGAATGGTTACGCTTTTGAGCGATGTGCATCCATCGAAAAGATCATCATCTATATATCTCAAGTTGTCCGAAAGGGTCACGCTTTTGAGCGATGTGCAGTTCTCAAAAGCGCCGTGTCCAATTACTGTAACGCTGTCCGAAATAGTCACGCTTTTAAGCGAGGAGCAGCTGTGGAAAGCCCAATAACCTATTTCTGTCACCCTGTCGGGAATGGTCACGCTTGTGAGATGATCGCAGGACCGAAAAGCTTTACTACCTATTTTGGTCACGCTGCCGGGAATGGTCACGCTTGTGAGAGCGCACTTTTCAAAAGCGCCATTGCTTATTTCTGTCACACTGTCCGGAATGACCACGCTTTTTACATGGTTTGCTCCTCCATCGCCCATTGAGTCGTAGAAACCTATTTTCGTCACCGGCTTGCCGTTGATCTTACTCGGGATAACGACTTCTTCGTCACTGCCTTTGTAAGACCTGATCTTGATCGCGCCGTTTTCCTCTTCATATGAGAACAAAGAAGCGTCTGTTTCGGGCAGTGTGCTCGACTTACCGGTAACGGTAATATCCTTGGTGTAGCTTGCGTTTGACCAGCCGGATTTTACCGCTACAAAGCGGAGCTTGCTTGTTTTGGTGAGCGTTATCCCGCTTGAGGTATACGCTTTCGACGAGGTGGTGGGCTTGCTGCCGTCGGTCGTGTAGTAGAGCTTTACGCCGCTTACCTTTGTGGTGAGCTTCACTTTCTTGCCGCCCGACGTGTCCGTCGCGCTGACGGTGACCTTGGGCTTCAGCTTATACGTGAACGTCACAGTTTTGCTCTTGGTGCTGCCGTTCTGCGCGTAAGCCTTGATAGTGGAATTTTTGGTGAGCTTGATAGCGGAGGTGTACTTTTTATACGCTGCGCCGTTCAGACTGTAATAAACAGTGCCCTTTGCCGCGGACAGCTTTACTGTCGCGTAATCCTTAGTGCAGGCGATAGTGCCGGATTTTCTCGACGCGGTGGGAGCGGCGAGCGTGCTTGCGCCGTACTCCTCAAGCTCGAGATACTTGCTTTCCTCCGCCTCGGCGGCGGCTGCGCCGACTGTCAGCGGCATATCCCCGAGAGGGGATAATATCGCCGCCGAAAGCACGAGCGCGGTGATGGTCTTGAATATTTTTTTCATTTTTATCTCCCCGCTGCTTTGAAAAAGCAGCTTTATTTGCCGTTTATCGCTTTGTACAGCGATTCGTATTCGTTGGGGCTGTATGTTCTGCCCTTGTAGGTAACGGTGCATTTGCAGCCGGCAAATGCGCCATTGTCTATATCAATGCCCATACTGGCGATAGTGGTTCTGCCGGAGCCTATCCATGTTACACTGTCGGGAATGTCCACATTTGTAAGGCTCATACAATCCTCAAAAACGCCCATACCTATTTTTTTCACATTGTCGGGAATGGTTACGCTTGTGAGCGATGTGCAGCCCTGGAAAGCGGTCGAGAGTATTTCTGTTACGCTGTTCGGAATAGTTATGCTTGTGAGCGATGTACAGTTCTTGAAAGCGTTATCGTCTATCCTTGTCACGCTGTCGGGAATGGTTACGCTTGTGAGCGATGTGCAGCCATCGAAAATACTGTCGGGTATATATCCCAAGCTGTCCGAAAGGATCACGCTTTTGAGTGAGGAGCAGCCGGAGAAAGCCCATTTCCCTATTTCTGTCACGCTGTTTGGAATAGTCACGCTTTTGAATGAGCAGCCGGAGAAAGCTCAGTCGCCTATTTCTGTCACGCTGTTTGGAATAGTCACGCTTTTGAGCGAGGAGCAGCCGGAGAAAGCCGAATTCCCTATTTCTGTTACGCTGTCGGGAATGATCACGCTTGTGAGGAATGGGCTGTACCCGAAAGCATTCGCGCCTATTCTGGTCACGCCGTCGGGAATGGTCACGCTTGTGAGATCGCAGCCTTGAAAAGCACCATATTCTAGTATTTCCGGTATTTCTGTCACACCGTCCGGAATGACCACGCTTGTAAAGCTTCTGGAGGCGATGTATTTCTTGTAATCCGGATCAACCAATACACCTTTCACCGGCTTGCCGTTGAACACGCTCGGAAAAACGACTTCACTTACGACTCCGCCTATATATGATAAATAGCCGCTTTTTTCGTCATACCATCTGAATTGATCCGCGCTTGTTTCGGGCAGCGTGCTCGACTTACCGGTAACGGTAATATCCTTGGAGTAGCTTGCGTTTGTCCAGCCGGATTTTACCGCTATAAAGCGCAGCTTGCTTGTTTTGGTGAGCTTTATCCCGCTTGAGGGATACGCTTTCGACGAGGTGGTGGGCTTGCTGCCGTCGGTCGTGTAGTAGAGCTTTACGCCGCTTACCTTTGTGGTAAGCTTCACATTCTTGCCGCCCGACGTGTCCGTCGTGCTGATGGTGACCTTGGGCTTCAGCTTATATGTGAACGTCACCGTCTTGCTCTTGGTGCTGCCGCTCTGCGCGTACGCCTTGATGGTGGAATTTTGGGTGAGCTTGATCGCGGAGGTGTACTTTTTATACTCCCCGTCGTTCAGACTGTAATAAAGAGTGCCCTTTTCCGCGGACAGCTTGACTGTCGTGTAATCCTTTGTGCAGGTGATAGTGCCGGATTTTCTCGACGCGGTGGGAGCGGCGAGCGTGCTTGCGCCGTATTCCTCAAGCTCGAGATATTTGCTTTCCTCCGCGGAATATTCTCCGCAGTACTGCTCCGCCTCGGCGGCGGCTGCGCCGACCGTCAGCGGCATATCCCCGAGGTGGGATAGCATCGCCGCCGAAAGTACGAGCGCGGTGATGGTCTTGAATACTCTTTTCATTTTTACCTCCGTTGTGTAATATTATGGTTCAAGCCATCTTTTATTATAGCATATCCCGCGCCCGAAAAGTGTGTGCTTGTACTGAAACGCACAAAAAACGTACCGAATCGACACAATCAGAGTGAAAGTCTTAATATAAACCGTTCGTTATCCACCGTGAAAGAATAGCACCCGCCGTAGCGTTCCACAATGGCACAAATGCTCCTGACCCCGATACCGTGATCCTGTCGGGTCGATATCGGGATACCGTTTTCAAATTTTATATCCCCGCGGCAGGGATTGGTTATCTGCAAAAAGAATTTTCCGGTAGATCCCACAAAACGGAACTGCACCGAGATAACGCATTTTCTCCCCGATCCCGCCAGGGGAATGCAGGCGTTGAGAGCGTTATCCAGAGAGTTTGACAGCAGCACGCAAAGGTCGTTGTCCGAAACCGAAACGTCATCGGTAACAGCTCCCTGCACGTTTAGATCAATGCCGTTCTTCTTTGTCCGTCCGGCAAAAGAGGAGAGGATAAGGTTGGCTGCCTCGTTTTCGCAGTAACGGCACACCTTCTGAGCCTCTATTTCCTCGCAGATATCGGAGATATAGCTTCGCGCCCGATCCTCCTGACCGTTTTCAAGACAGGTCAGAAGATATTGCAGATGGTGACGAAGATCGTGCCGATAACGGATAGTCTGAGCCTGAGAATCCCTCAGCTGAGCGATCTCTCCGACCGCCTGGGAAAGCTGAATATCAAGATTGTTCTGTATCTGCCGAAGCTGCTCTCTTTTGCGCTCCTCACCGAAATTATACAGCAGGAACATCAGATATGCCGCACAGCAGACAAAGGGCATAAACTCAAGCACCACCGGAGAGCCTCCGGAAAGAAGATCGGTATATATCCTCGTCACATAATCAAAAGCATAGTATATCGCAGGTATCAGCCCGAATTGGAGCTGAGTCTTTGTCGGGTAATTCATTACCTGCCGGATAGCCGGTGAAGCGAAATGCATCAAAAGAAGAAGCAAAGGTATAGTGATGATCAGCTCTGCCGCGTTTTGCATATGCTCCCCGTTGGGCAGTAGCACCACAGCCAACAGGGCAAACCAGCGGCGTATCTCACAGAAAAGGTAAGCGCAGAGAACCGCGATGACAGACCACAGCGGCTTTTTTGTGAGGATATACAGCAGCGCTATCGTGGGTATATGAACGATCAGCGGATACAGCCTTGAGCACAGCTCCACGCTCCACATTGAATACGCTATCCAATGGAAAAACAGTATCATAAACATGCAGCATAATAGTATGATATGATCGCGGCGACCGCGCAATTCGCTGCCAAAGGACGCGGACAGCAGCACACCGAAAACGGCTACCGCAATGTCGTTCGGCATGGAGAGTGCGGTTTCTATTATCTGACTCATAGCTTGATCGCCCCTTCATTGTACGCGTTCTCCAGAAATGCGTTTTTGATCTCGCCGTATTTTCCGCGAGGAACAGGAATTTCCGTCAGTGAGGACATGGTGACAGCCCGACGGGAGATATTGTGTATATGGTTTAAATTGATAATATAGGAGCGATGAAGCCGCAGGAAACATCCGTAGACGCTTAACCGCTTTTCAATATCATCCAGACTTCCGACGCTTTCAATGATCTTTCCCGAGGTCAGGTGAATAAAAAGCGTTCGATGGATTACCTCGCAAAACTCGATATGCCACAGCTTGATCCCGGTGATACCGTTTTTGCAGCGTAAAATAAGACTGCTGTCCCGCTCCCGCTCACATGATTCCATGACCGAGTCCATAAGAGGGAAAAGGCTCTCCGGACAAACGGGCTTGAGCTGGTAATAGAACGCGTTTACTGTGTAAGACTGTACCGCGAATTCGGACGAAGAGGTCAGGAATATGATTTTCACATAGCTGTCAAAGCGGCGTATCTCCGCCGCGGTATCAATGCCGTTGACTCCAGGCATAAGAATATCCAGGAGCAGCACGTCGAATCGGCAACCGCGCTCCATAGCAGCCAGCAGATCAAGAGAAGTTGAAAAGACTTCAATGTTCATTTTCGTATCCCGCTGTGCGCAGTATTGGTTCAGAAAAGCCGGCAGCTCTTCACGAACGGCGGGGTCATCATCGCAAACAGCCGCTTTTATCATGGCTTTTCACTCTCCTTTCAATAACTGTCACATATCCGTTTAATTATAGCATAATTTATGGGATTTGTCAATAACGGCGACCTTCCGCGTTGGCGCAGTTCTTTGCTGAATAGGGAATAAATTCCGGAAAGGACTTAAGGCAATGCCGTATATCTTGACAAGCACGGAAAAATGTGGTATAATAAACGCAAGCGTTTATTATACCACTGATGTCCACGCATATCCGCAAATCTTCGATTTGCTCCATGCGGTAATGGACAATTATACCATAAATTCTCCGAATTTATGGTATAATAAGCGTATAGCATATTTCGCAAGCCGCTGTGAAAACGAAGCGAAGCGGAGTTTTCATAGCGGGCTAGTGCGGACTTGTTCCGCACGGTGCGAGAATTTGCTTTAGTAATCGGTACATGGATCGGTAATATGTTGGGTAGTACGGAAGCAGGGGAAAGCCCTTGTTTCTGTTTATATTAGAACAGGAGGGTTTTCTATGGATATCAAGGCAAAAATAGACGAGATCGTAACCAAGGTGAAAGAGGATAAGAATTTTGCGGCAGAGTTTTCGTCAGACCCTGTAAAGGCGGTTGAAAAGGTTCTGGGAGTGGACTTGCCCGACGATCAGATCAATAAGCTCATCGACGGCGTTAAGGCGAAGATCTCGGCAAGCGACATTATGGACAAGGTCGGTGATTTGCTGGGAGGGCTCAAAAAATAAGAAAATTTTGAATGAAGCGAGAGGGCGTTTATGCTCTCTCGCTTCAGCTTGTAGAAAAAGTATAGCAACATAGAGCCCACGAATCAGAATTTCAAAAAGTGCGTATTTGCCGAATGGCAAATACTGCACGGTTTCCGCAATCGGTAGTTTTGCGCAACGTTCGCGTGGCACATTATGGCATTTTGCAGCTGTTTGCGCAAAACTTGGCAGGGAGCGAACGAAGTGAGCGACCGAGGAGCGCTTGCTGAAATTTTGAAATTCCCATTTAAATCATTTACTTCTTGTCAACACTTTATATACAGGCTGAAGCGAGAGGGCGTTTATGCTCTCTCGCTTTTTATTTATATCTTGCCTCTTAAACCCTTTATTTCCGAATAGTACTCCTCGGGCGTGCTTTGATGTGCCTTCATCTCGCGCTTGTTTTCGTACATTTTCTCGTCCGCTGCCTTGTACGCGTCGGTTATCCGCTCAAGACCGCATTCGCTGTCGTAGATAAAGAAGCCGTGCGCTATGCTTATCCTGAACTCGCTGTCGGGGGCGCTGTTGTGGCTCTCCATCTGAGAGCCGAACTCCCGCAAGCTTTTATCGCAGCGTTCCGTGATGTTATCTCCCCGCATTATCACCGCGAACTCATCGCCGCCTATTCTGAAGCATTCATCGCCGTCCGACCCGAAAGCGGCGCTTATTATTTCAGCGGCTTTTCTTATCATATCGTCGCCGAGAGGGTGGCCCAGATTGTCGTTAACGTATTTCAGGTCGTTGACGTCGAACATAACTATCCCGATAGGCGAGGCGGTATCTTTGGCTTTCTCAAGCTCGCCCAGCCGCTCCTCGAACGCGGTGCGGTTTCCTACGCCGGTCAAGCCGTCGTGATACGCAAGACGGCTTGCAAATTCTGCCTGCGCGCCCATTTTTACGGCGTTTATCGTGTTTTCAAGGCTGGAACTGCCGTAGCATACCGTAAAGATAAGCATACCTATCCGCACACACATCGCGCTGTCGCTTGTTTCCCCCGAATAGTAACGCCCTATATCGATTATGGCGGCAAGGGCAATGCTGCAAAGCCCTACGGTCCTCAATATCAGATATATTTTCGCGCCGTGTTTCTGGCTTCTTTGCACGGTGGTTTTTATGACCATATAAATCAGAAGCACCGACGCTATCACTACGTTGACGTGAGAGAATGTAAGGGTCTCGTGGATATCCTTGATCCTGAGAAAATGAAGCGTCCAACACACTACGAATCCAAGCGTGCAAAGTCCGCATAAAACGGGAACGACCACCTTGTTTTTAAATCCGATCGCCGCGTTAAGATACAGAATGAGCGCGTATGGTATCAACATGAGCGAGTAGCAGGATATCATCTGCATGAGCCGGCTGTTGTCGAAGAAGAACTCGACTATATGCAGCTCCGCCAGACACCATATGGAAACGCAGATCGAGAACAGTCCCAGAAACAAAAGCTCGTGGTTTTTTTGGTTGCGCATATTTATGGGAATGTCGGCGACAGACAGAAGTATTCCCACGAACAACAGAAGAACGCAAGTGATAAAGGACACAAGATTCTCTTTAAGGACGTGAAGTATGGCGCCGCCAGAACTGCCGATACGGAAGCTGTCCACACCGCACCGCGCAGTCTTATATGCCGCCCTTATCCGTATCTCTATCTCCTTTCCGAGCTGTTCGGGCGTGATGTCTATACTGTTCCAGCGCGTGCCTGTGGAATCAGTGTAGAAAACGCTTTCGCCGAATTCGGGAGTGTAGACGGGTTCGCCGTCTATGTAAACGCTGTAGAAAATGTTTTTCGCTCTGAAAAAAAGTGCGTCCGCATCGTTTGAGTCTGCGGGCAGAGTATTGAATATGCTTATCTCCTCGGCCATTGAGATGGTGTTTATCTTGCGGAGCGTTTTTTCGTCAAGCTCCGTTCCGTCTGCGGTATGCCAGCCATCCGTAAACGGAGCGGTTTTATCATATTCCGCGTCCGCCAGCGATTTGGCTTTGCAATTTGCCGCAAGATACACTACGACCCCTATAAAAAATATCAGCATAACGCCGAATATAATATGAAACACGGAATCCTTTGATCTCATATTGCCGCACCCCCATATATTCAATGTACGGTCGACGACTGACAGCTAAGGCGCTCCACATTCGACGGCATTATGTCGTTTTTGCCGACATCGAAACCGGCAGCCGTACATTGACGATCGGTCAAGTCATAAATATCTATTTTACATTATAGCATATATGTCGTGCTATGTCAACCCGATTTTTGTGATACTCTTTTGCAGTGCAAGGCTTGATTTGAACTTGACTTTTTCGGGGTCATCTGCTATAATTAGAGCGATGATCACACAAAAGGTGAGGTGATAAAATATGATAACGATAGCGATATGCGATGATGATAACAGTCAGATTAACGCTCTGAAAAAAATGCTTACCGAATGGAACGGTCATATCGTTATAAACGAATATAACTCGGCGGAGGAATTTCTGTTCAATTATCCCGATGTTCCTTGTGATATGCTCCTTCTCGATATTGAAATGGGCGATATGAACGGTATGGAGCTTGCCAAGAAGCTCAGAGCCGGTGGCGATATGCTGCCGATCATATTCATCACCGGTTTTTCGGAGTACATCGGCGATGGCTATGATGTGGAAGCGCTGCACTATCTGCTGAAGCCCGTGGACAAGAAAAAGCTGTTTCGGGTGCTTGACCGGTATAACCGCAGCCACAAAACGAAAACCAGAATAATATTACCCTACAGGGACGGCTCGGTGATCACGTCGTCCAATAATGTTATATATCTTGAAGCCTTCGGAAAGAAAACGCAGGTGACCCTGAAGAGCGGAGAAAAGATAACCTGCGCCATCGGATTGAGCGCGGTTTCCGAAAAGCTGGGGCAGGGCTTTGTTTTCTGTCATCGTTCATATATTGTGAACCTTGGTTTTATCAGCAGCATTTCCGGGAACGAAATAACAATGGACAACGGAGAAAAAATACCCATTTCCCGCAGACGGTACGACAGCATAAACAGAGCGTTCATTGACTTTTACAAGGAGGAACGGAAGTGAAAACGGCTGTCATTATCATTATCGTTATTATCTGCGTTGTTTTTCTGACAGCGGCATTTTTCCTTATCAGAAAGTTATTCTATCATCTTGTGGATAAGCGTATCGCCGAGTTTCAAAGCGACCTTATCAACAAACAGACGGAGGAGATACGGAATATGTATCGTCAGATGCAGGCGTGGCGGCATGATTACCGTAATCATATCCAGAATATGAAAAACCGCCTTGACGGAGATCAAGGCGAGCTTGAACAGTATCTTGACGATCTGGCGGACGATCTCACGCAGGCAGATACTTCTATTAAATCGGGCAATGTTATGGCGGACGCAGTGCTTAACGGTAAGTTATCGGTCGCGGAGCAGAAAGAGATACGGCTCAATATCAAGGCACATATTCCGCAGGGTATGACTATGACCGATGTGGAGCTGTGTTCGGTATTGGGAAATCTGATAGATAACGCTATAGAGGCTTGCGAGAAATTGTCATACGATCAGCGCTTCATACGTGTTTATATTGATAAATTCAAGGGGCAATTTTATCTTTCCGTGCAGAATTCCTCTCCGTCCGTCAGGCGCGACAAAGGGACTTACCGCACCACAAAGGAAGGCTCTCACGGCTTCGGGCTGTTCTGTATCGACCGTATCGCGAAGAAATACGGCGGATATGTTAATCGTCAGTATGAGGAAGGGATATTTGCGACCGAGCTTCTTGTTCCGCT
>CAZKJC010000053.1:0-12041 GCA_964552995.1 uncultured Ruminococcus sp. | reverse complement strand
GGAACGGATTATAAATTTGTTGATACAGACAGCTCGGGAGTGCTTGCCAACTTAATTGCGGGCTACGAGCAAATAACGGGGAGAACGCTTCAGCCTGCGGATCCCGACCGCGCGTTTATTTCATGGGTGTCAAGTATTATCGTGCAGGAGCGCGTAATGCTTAATTATGCCGCCAATCAGAATATACCCAGCCGCGCTGTCGGTGAAAATCTTGATGCGTTGGGAGAGATGATATACAACATCAAAAGAACCCAGGCGAAGCCTGCCGTGTGTATAATGCGCTTTAATATATCCGCTCCGCAGGAAACTGCGATAGTCGTTCCAAGAGGAACTAAGGTCACAGACGCAAGCCGGACTCTTTCGTGGGCGACAGTTGAGGATACTCTTGTGCCGATAGGGGAAACCTCGGTCGAAGTTATGGCGCAGTGTGAGACCTCGGGAGAAGTCGGGAACGGCTATGTTCCGGGACAAATAAATACGCTTATGGATATTGATAATATCCTGTTTTACTCCTCTTGTGAAAATGTGGACACAAGCAACAGCGGCGCGGAACGGGCAGATGATAACAGCTACTTTGAGCTCATGAGAACAGGACTGGACTCTTACAGCACCGCGGGACCGCGCGGCGCTTATGAGTATTGGGCGAAAAGCGTATCAACAAGTATCGCCGACGTTCGGGCGATAACTCCCAAAGGTAAGGCGGGGTATGTAAATATCTTTGCTGTCATGAAAAACGGCGAAATCGCCGATGATGGTACAAAAAACGCTATATATGGCGCGTGTAACGATGACACAGTCCGACCGCTTACCGATATGGTGGAGGTGCTTGATCCCGAGGTCGTGGACTATGATATCAACCTCACCTATTATGTTAATCGAAATTCGGAGTTGTCATTAAGGGATATTTCCCAGGCGGTAAGTAATGCGGTCGACCAATATATAAGCTGGCAACATGAAAAGATCGGTCGGGATATCAATCCATCACGCTTAATATGGCTCATGAGGGAAACGGGCGTAAAGCGCGTCGATGTGAAAAGTCCGGTTTTTACGAGCCTTTGCGACGGAATGGACGGTGTGATACCGCAGATTGCAAGAGTAGGTAAAGTCACTGTTACAAACGGAGGCTATGAAGATGAGTAAGAAAGTCACTGTAAAGGAAAATCTTCTGGAGGCTTTTCCGTATGGGCTGACAAGGGACGAAGACAAGGAAGCTCTTGCGGACGTAGTTGCAGCGGAACTTGTCAAGCTGCTTTGCGGCGTGGATAAGAGCCTGATTTATACACGAATTGATGAGCTTGACGAAACTGTTCTTGATATTCTGGCTTACGACTTGAAGGTGGATTGGTATGATACCGAAGCCGGAATTGAAAACAAGCGGCAGGCAATCAAGGAGTGCATTCTGGTGCATAAGTTTAAAGGTACAAAATACGCCGTAGAGACCGCAATGCGCAGCATGTATGATAAGGTTGCGGTTTCGGAGTGGTTTGAGTATGGCGGGGAGCCGTATCACTTCCGGATAGCCATCTACGCCAGCACGAACGATGCAGGAAAGCGTTCGAAGATCATCGGGAAGCTGCAATACGCAAAGAACTTGCGTTCGGTACTGGACGAGGTGATATTTGAGATCATACCCGACAAGCCCCTCGAACTGACCGTTGGTGTAAAAGCTTGCGGCATGAGTAAGCGAATATATTCCCGCGCAGAGCAAGCCGACTCGTCGATATTCGCGATCAGAACGGCGTTTCGGACAGGCTTTGCGGTCAGTGGGATACACAAAATAATAAGAGCGGAGGTAAAAGAACATGGCATGGAGCAGTGCGGAACTTACGGACAGCGGGCTTGAGTTGCTGTCGAAGCTGATAAACGGCGGTAAGCTCACTATAACAAGGGCAGCGGTCAGCAGCGTGACGGTCGCCGCAGATGAATTGTACGCTCAAACAGAGCTTGCAGCTCTTATAAATGCGCCCGTATCAATAGCAGGCTCAAAGGAACTCCCCGAGAAAAGCGGTCGCACGATATTCGTGCAGATACGCAACAGCGGTGTTACAGAAGCGGTGCGAATGAGACAAATCGGAATATTCGCCCAGACCGACAGCGAAAGCGAGGCACTTCTCGCGATAATGCAGGACGAAATCGGCGAGGAGATACCACCTTATGCGGAGTTTCCCGATTTTCTGATCGAATTCAATTTAGATCTGGGCATTTCAAGGACAAACAATATCACAGTTATCATGGATTCAGGATCAGTGGCTACCCGCGCCGATCTGGAGCGCCACAACACCGACGAAACGGCGCATTCGGAGCTTTTCGCGCGGCTTAAGCGCCGTGTAGTCGCGACAAGGCTCCGCGATCCGGAGAAGCCCGATTACGGCGTGGGAGGCGGAGGGGATTCGACGGGGGTAGCGCTGATAACGGCGGACTATACAGGAAATGCCGAGATCACGGTAATGCTAAACGGCAAGGAATACGATGGAAAGAACATCAGCCGCGACGCGGAAAACGCGCCCAACGGCACAATTATAATCAAGGAGGAAAAGTAATATGGCAAATGTAAAGCACATTCTGGACACTATCAAGGTGGACAACGAGTTTAAGGCGCTTATAGCGAGGTCTGACGGGGAGAACGTAACCGTCACCTACAATGGGGCGGAAATGACGCTCTCGGAGGCTTTGGCGCATATCGCAACCAGCGTATCCGACATACCCACCGGCGAAAACGTGGACGCGAAGATCAGCGCAGCAATTGACGGACTGATCGGCGGCGCTCCCGAAACCCTTGATACCTTGAAAGAGATCGCGGAGTACATACTTAACAATCAGGACGTTATGACTACGCTCAACAACGCCATAGGCAGCAAGGTTGACAAGGAAGAGGGCAAAGGCTTGTCCGCGGAGGACTTCACCGCTACGCTCAAAGCAAAGCTGGAGGCTCTCCCCGAAATCACTACCGCTGACGTTGAGAAGTGGAACGCTGGAGTTATGACCGAAGAGGAAAGAGAACGGCTGAACGGACTGCGCGGAGTGCATTATGGTACCGAGCCGCCCGAAGATATGAAGAACGGAGAACTGTTTATCCGCGTTGTTTCCGATACCTGATAATAATTACGGCGCGGCAGAAATGCCGCGTCACTTTTCGGAAAGGAGAATTTTATGGCAACGATTGAAAGGGACGTTGTGCTGGAATCCGTTGACGAGAACGGCAACCCTACCATTGACTTCCCCATAACTCGTAAGGATAATATCGAGGATTTCCCGTCCAGCATGCCCGCCAACGGTGGTAACGCTGATACAGTGGATGGTAAGCACGCTTCGGACTTCGCGGCGGCAAATCATTCGCACAAGGCGGCAGATATCGGCGCGATCACAAATATCAAGATAGGAACAGTAACCACGGGTGCAGCAGGGAGCAGCGCAGCGGCGACAGTATCCACAAGCGGTACGGAGACGACATTAAACTTAACAATCCCCAAGGGCGATACGGGCGCAAAGGGCGCTACGGGAGCAACAGGTCCTCAGGGTCCCCAGGGAGCAAAAGGTGATAAAGGTGACAAGGGCGATACGGGCGCAAAGGGTGCAACGGGAGCGACCGGCGCGACGGGTCCGCAGGGTCCTGCGGGTCCTAACGTGCTGAAAACTGGCACGGCAGCTCCCACAACATCCAACTGCCCTGCAGGCTATTGGTACGGTCGGCACAGTTAAGGCGGTGATGCTATGCCAATAACAGTAAATGAAAGTGGAGTGCTGCATGAGCTGACGGAAGTCACGGTGAACGAGAGCGGGGCGTTGTACGCTCTCGACACCGTTCATGCAAACGAGAACGGAGTGTTATATGAGATTTACTCGGGACAGAGCATAAATATTTACGCTACGGGTATTTCTTCTCCTAACGCCTTTACGGTCAATGAGTATGATACGGGAATAGTGATTTGCCGTAATCTGGCTTCAGCGGCATCCAATCGCGTATATGTTGAGTTCAAGGGAGTAAAAGCAGGAGATGTGATAGAGATCGAGTCGAACCATCGGCGCTCTTCCACTTGGGATGTGGGTCTTAACTGGTATGGATGCGGTATAGAAAGTACTTTGCAGTACAATTTTCACATTTTGTCGGGGTATATTGATATTAACGACAATTATCAGAACCACGACCCGTCAACAGTTAATGCTCTGAACAATCCCGGACTTACTACGCTTACCGCGACGTCCGGCACTTGCGGCATCGTATTTAACAACGACGGTGGTAATGACACTAGAATGCCGATGTATGTTTATATCTTCTCTGTGAAAATAAACGGCAAGGAGCAGATAAAAAAGCCCTACTATAATTATATCAAGCAAAGGACACTGCCCTACATGGCGTTTACAAAAGGTAAAAGCAGTCAGGACTCGTCCGAGGTAACAAAAAATTTTGTTCCTACAGCGACGGGATTTGAGTATGAGTTGTCAATCGATCCCGGCGGTGCTTACAACACGACGGCGGAGGGCACATTAACGATGGTTTCTGCCAAAACTGTCACGGCTTCTGTTGAGCGCGGAACCGCTTATGATACGGGATCATACACTGTTCCGACTTACAGCGGAAGCGTCTGCATGACTCTTAACGGAACGAACATTGCGTCGGGAAGCTCCAAATCGGTGGCGCTGTCCGCAGGAAGCAACGCTGTTTCATTTGTTTCCAACTTGTGCGCGGCACAGGTCACCGGTTCGCAGTCGGGAACAAGCACAACGGTCAAACCGCGAGGCTATAAGGCGGTTTATAAGATAAATATGACAGTATAGGAGGATTTTTATGGTATCATTCGCGAATGGCGAAAGCTACGAGACAGTCCGCATAATGGGCGGCAAGGAGAACTATCAGGGGCAGCAGCGTAGAACGCTGGCAATAAGCATCTGCTCCGATCTGATAACTCTCGAAGAGGCAAAGAAGCTTTACAAGAATGCGGCGGCATTGTCTGAAATTACAATCACCACACAGTATACTGCTACAGAACAAATTGATGGTGAAGAAAAGGAAACCGTCAAAACTGAAACCAACATACAGTCCGATTTCACGCTGCCCATTGAACTTACACTTTCGGAGTTGCAAACTGGCGATGACGGTGAAACAACGGAGGTAGTTACGATCAAGGTAGCCCAGAAGTCAGCGCTGGAAATCGAGCAGGAAAGTCAGGCGGCGGCGATCAACGACACCCAGCTCGCTCTTATCGAGCTTGCGGGAATGATGGGAGGTGGTGAATAATATGG
This sequence comes from uncultured Ruminococcus sp., assembly GCA_964552995.1. Classification (GTDB taxonomy): domain Bacteria; phylum Bacillota; class Clostridia; order Oscillospirales; family Ruminococcaceae; genus CAG-115. The sequence continues at coordinate 6,800 of CAZKJC010000053.1, read as the reverse complement.
CTATGGCGAAAATCTTCGTAACGCAGATCAAAAGAGGAGCTATCACGCTTGATGACGTTCCCGCAGCGTGGCGCAAGGAAGTAGAGGTGCTGCTGAATGAGCGCACTGACTAAGCCCAATATATATATATATATATATAAGGTAAAGCAAATCGGGCGCGGTCACTTCTGTAGGGAGGTGATCGCGTGCCGATAACCGTTAATGAGGGCGGAGTTTTGCACGAGCTGGAAACGGTAACGTCCAACGAGGGCGGGGTACTGTATGAGCTTGATACCGTCCACGCGAACGAGGGGGGCGTATTGTACGAGATTTTTTCGGCAAACACATTGCCCACAGAGTTAAAGTGGTCTGTTCGCACTAGTGGCAGTTTTGTTGATAGTGCCGCTTCGCTTGTGAGCTATAGCGGTCTTTCAGTTGTTTTTAAAGGAGCTTCTGCCACCTCTATAGCTGTTCAATGCTATCAAATTCGTCTTAGAGCGGGTACGGTCATTAGACATAAGTTTACGGCTGTCTCAGATTTCACATATACATCACTTATTGCGAATCTGTGGGTATGTAAAGTTGGGAGCACTTTGACCAGTGGATCTAATATGTTTACTTCTAACTCATATACCGTGCCGGAAGATGGCTATTATTATATCGGTTTAGGAGGAATGGCGTGGAACGGTCCAGCATCAACGGCTAATTGGGCAACGTTTACGTCAACTATCTCATTTTCAAAGTAAGGGAGGGATTTTATGGACAGTGAGGTAATAGTCGCGCTGATTGGCGCGGCAGTGACAGTTGGGAACGTGTTGTACACGAGCCTTGCCAATAGAAAATCCAATGTCAGGAATGGCTTACAATGCCTTTTGCGTTCGGAAATCATACGCGCTCACGACAAGTATACGACGCGCGGATTCTGCCCGATCTACGCTAAGGAGAGCCTTACCAAAGCGTATAACGCCTATCACAATTTAGGCGGCAATGACGTTGCTACGGAGCTTTACAGGGCGTGTATAATGCTGCCCGACAAGCCCAGAGAGGAGAATGACGATGAAGATTAACTGGAAAAGAAAGCTGACCAGCCGCAAGCTGTGGGTATCCGTGGCAGGACTGGTCGCGGGTCTGATTATAGCCTTTGGCGGTAATCAGGATACCGCAGATAAGGTTTCGGGCTCGATCATGAGTACCGCGGCAGTGGTAGGCTACATAGTCGGTGAGGGGCTCACCGACGCGGTGAACAAGGGAACATCTGATGAAAGCGAGGACAATTAAAATGGGAACAGACGAAAAAGTTATCATTAACGGTGAGGAAGTATCGGCGGAGACGCTGGCGGAACTGAGCGACGGAAAGGGTGAGGAATAATGGCGTACACGAATAGCCCTCTTGTGGTTTACACAAAATTAAGCCCGAACCATTCGGGAGCCAGATCACACAAGATCGACACGATAAGCATTCACTGCATGGCGGGCAACTGTTCGGTCGAGACCTGCGGGGCGATTTTCGCGGCGGCTTCTCGGCAGGCTTCCTCGAACTATGGAATAGGCTCGGACGGTAGGATAGCGCTTTACGTCGAGGAGAAAAACCGCTCGTGGTGTACCTCGTCGGCTTCCAACGACCATAGAGCCGTAACGATCGAGGTAGCCAATGATGGTGACGAAAGCACAGGCTGGCACGTTTCCGATAAGGCATATGCCGCGCTGATCGCCCTTTGCGCGGATATCTGTAAGCGCAACGGCATAAAGGAGCTGAAATGGCGGGGCGACAAGTCTCTCATAGGGCAGGTGGACAAGCAGAATATGACGGTTCATCGCTGGTTTGCGAACAAGAGCTGCCCCGGCGATTATCTGTATAATCTGCACGGTCAGATTGCCAAAGAGGTTAACGCGAGACTGAACGGAACGGCTTCCTCCGATGTTCTGTACCGCGTCCAGACGGGAGCTTTTTCCGTTAAGGAGAACGCCGAGGCGCAGCTTGCAAAGGTCAAGGCAGCGGGATTTAATGCATTTGTAACGCAGACTGACGGCTTGTACAAAATTCAGGTGGGAGCGTTCGGAGTAAGAGCGAACGCCGAAGCTATGGCGGCAAAGCTGGAAGCGGCAGGATTTAGCACCTACATAATCACGAACGGCACAAGCTCCGCAGCAAATTCAAGCACTTATAAAGCTGGAACAAAGCTCGCGCTGTCCAACGTGGGACTGTATGCGTCGTGTACATCGAAAACCGCGACTTGCTTCGTCACTGGAGATTACTACATCTATGACGGCAAGGAGACCGACGGCATGCTCCGTATATGCCCTAAATCTGCCAACGTCGGCAAGCTGCCCATTGCGGAGAATGTTACCGGGTGGATCAAGGCTTCTGATATAAAGTAGTTCTATAAGGTTTACCGCCCTCGGGGATTTCCTCGGGGGCGGATTTTGCGTTTGTGAGGCTATTGAACTTTAACCAGCAGTACAAGTAAGTTATACTGTTGGTTAATTGACATTTTGCTTGGAGTGTGGTATAATTAAACAAAATGCAAAAGGAGCGGTCGTATGGAAAAGACTGTCATCAAATGGCAAACAGTTAATACTCGAAAGAAAAATAAGAATTATCCGGAGGTCGGGCGTATTATCGTTTATAAGCTAAAATATAAATATGCCGATCCGGGGAAAAATGAACAAATTATGACAAGTGTTGTTCGTGATGGGATATCTCATCCAAATGTCGATGATGGTCCTTATGGGGGTTCAATCTTAAATGGATTTCAATGGTGTTATCTGGAAGATATAGAGAATATACAGGAATGATGTGTAATGCAGATAGAAGCGTCTTGAAACTGTGGGGCGGGCAGTCGTTTTTAGCTTTATAATGAGAATCCCGAACGGCTCTTCACCGTTCGGGATTTTATCACTCCTCCTCCTTCTTTCTCTTGTACACATCTTGACTGATTGCTTTTCTGACAGTGCGTATAGGATTTGGAATATATTCCAAAATTTCCGACAGATCACAGCATAACGCCTCGCATATTTTGTCAAGGTGTTCAAAGTTGGTTCTCTCGGCGGCACAGTGATACAGTTCACCGATAGTATTTGCCCGTATTCCGGTTGCCTTCGAGAGCTCTGATTGTGTTATCCGAAGCTCGCCCAGCTTACGGCTTAACGTGACTCTAACCATTGCAGTAACACTCCTTTCGTTTGATTTTACCACTTTATGGAGTGTTTGTCTGCGATTTGCTAAAAAATAGCGTTTTTTGATATAAATAGGGTGTTATCATGTAAGAATATACTCATCGGCGCATTCGCCGCTTAACCCGACGGAAAATCTCTTTTTTATCTCACGGCAAAACAGGTAAAGAGAGCTGTCCACGTCCGCCATACCGGGGAGATCGCGCGCGATGGCGGAATCGCCCAATGCTTCCGTGAGCGCGGGGGTGTCCAGGACCACGTTGGTATGATCCGAGCCGATAAACCGCGCCATTTCCTCTATCCAGGGCGCGTCCTCGTCGGGCTGGAAGGAGCTCGCCTTGAAGTTCGCGTGATTATCTTTGTAGTCTATCGACCAGGTGGAGAGCCTTTCGCCGCGGACGGCATATTCCTTTGCGGCAACTGCGGAGATAACGCTGCTGTCAAGCCCTCCCGACAAAAAGCAGCACAGCGGAACGTCGCTCACCAGCTGCCGCTTTATTGCGTCGCAGATAAGCTCGCGGGTATGCGCGGCGGTCTCCTCAAAGGATTCCTTGTGAGGCTTTGCGGTCACGCGCCAGTATTGCCGCGTTTTGAAGCCGTCGCGGGAATATTCCGCGCAGTAAGCGGCGGGAAGATCGCGTATATCCCTGAAAATTCCGCTGCCGGTTATCCGTCCGGGACCTATCAGCATTATCTGAGCCACTCCGTCGGAGTCCACAACGGGCTTGATCTCGGGGTGCTTAAGAAGCGCCTTTATCTCCGAAGCGAATACCAGCCCGCTTTTTGTCAGTGAGTAAAACAGCGGCTTTACGCCTATCCTGTCGCGGGCGAGAAACAGCCTGCGGTCAAGGCTGTCCCATACCGCAAACGCGAATATCCCGTTGAACATATCAAGGCAGCTCTCGCCGTAGGTTATGTAGGATTTTATTACTACCTCCGTGTCGGAATGTCCCACAAAGCTTACGCCTTTTTGTATAAGCTCCGTGCGGATATCCTCTGTGTTATATAACTCTCCGTTGTAAACTATCGTGTATCGCCCAAATGTCATTGGCTGCTTTCCGTTTTCGGGGTCGATAACTATAAGACGGCGGTGGACGAGAGCCGCGTTTTCGTCGTAATAGCAGCCCGCCGCGTCGGGTCCGCGGGGAGCAAGCACCGCGCTCATGCTCTCCATTATCGCCGTCTGATCGCGCATATTTTTCTCAAAGCTTATCTGTCCTGCAATTCCGCACATAAAAATTGCTCCTTTCGGGAAGTGTTTTTACTGGCAGTATATGCGCGCGGGAAAAAAAAGGTGCGTATCACCGCAAACCGCGCGCCTAAAGCGCTGGGGGATTTGGAAAATATATCAAAAAAATGAAAATACCTCTTGAAAAAACGGAACAAGTGTGGTATAATATCTGTATACTTTTATGGACGAATGCGGGAGATCATACGATTTGAAAAACACATTAAAACCGATTACGGTGCTATTCTTGATAATGTCTATGTCAGCCTGCAGGGATAACGGCGACGATACAATAACTTATACGGAAGAAATATCGCTCCCCATATTCACCGATACCTCCGATGAAGCGAGTGTCGTATCCGATTCGGAGGAAGATACGGTCGATAATGAGGAGCATTACAGATACGCTCCGCCGCAGGATGTCTTGGATATCGAATTTTACTGTGACCGTATTGAAGCCGAAATCGTTTTTGAGAGTATTACCGAAGATCTGTTCGGCAGCCCGGACGCGATTTGCGCCGCATTGCCTGAAAGAGTGCCGGAGGATATTGCTGACGTCTTGCTGCGGCTCATAGCCGATCCGCCGTATTTTCCGTACTTTAGCAATGTTGAATTGAGACCAGTCGACGTATTATGCTTTGAATATGATTTAAACTTAGATGAAAGCGTTGATTATTTGTTTAATGTTCAAATGATCGGCTTTACCGATCAGAACATAATGTGGTCACCTCCATATTATCATTTTGAGATCGCGTTTGTTTCGCAGGGAAGCGAATATGTGTGTGTCGGACTGCCCGTTTATCAGAATGTAATATCCGTTCCGAAGTATGTTTTGTCCTCGCAGACAAATGGGTTAAAGGATCTGATGGTTTTCCACAATTCAAATAAACCCGCTCTTCAATATGATGGATTGGGAACTTATGGAAACGCGGTTGAGATTGATGAAAAGCACACCTTTTTAAGTGGAGAGATCATTTCGGATAATATTCTTCATCTGAATATGAACCTCTCCGTCATTGACAGATCATATGAGGAATATTGTGTGGCTGTAAAATTTGCGGAAAATCCGTATCTGAAAAATAATTTGCTGTATACGTCGTATCCCGACGGAACACCTCGCTCATATAGCAAGAAAGATGACGTTGTGTCTTTCAGCCCGAGTACAGAGGGATATGATTTTTATATAGAATTAAACGATGACGCTGTCGCTAACGGCTTTGATGCCGATTGGCTCTTTCATTACCTTGATCTGCTTGAGATCAAGTATATCGCTGTCCAATAGTGATAGCGCAGTGCAGGTCAATGTCGTTTTTGATCTGCTGCACAATATCGGGATATATTATGGTGTTATGCCGATGAATTACAGATATCGGCGCTTTTGTTGTTTGGAATACTGCAAATTGCAGTAAATATTAAAACGCTGCTGAAAAATTTTTATGAACCCGACCATACGGGGTAATATCAACAAAGAAAGATATAAAACCGTACGTTTGCGGTTCGGATCAAAAATAAATTTCGGCTTTTCACAGCCGAGGATATGAGGATAGATAATGAATATAGCGGTCGTAGGTCTTGGGCTTATAGGCGGTTCGATATGCAAGGCGCTCAAGGCGAACACATTTCACCATATTATGGGGATAGATACCGATAAGGTGACCATCGCGAAGGCGCTGGACACGGGTGCTATCGACGAGGAGATAACTGTCGACAGGCTCGGCGAGGCGGGTCTTACGATTGTCGCGCTTTATCCCGTGGCTATCGTGGATTTTGTAAAGGAGAACGCGGACAGATTCCGCAAGGGCTCCATTGTAATGGATATATGCGGCGTCAAGGGGTATATCGTGCGTAACTGCACCCCCGTTCTTGACGAGAGGGGCGTTATTTTCATAGGAACGCACCCTATGGCGGGCACGGAGCACTCGGGCTTTGATTACGCCTCGTCGGAGCTTTTCCGCAAGGCGAGCTTTATAATCACGCCGAGTGAGAACACCCCGCAGATAGCCATTGATCTTGTGTCGACGCTGGGCAGCAGCATGGGCTTCGGGCAGGTGGTAATGGCAACCCCCGAGCAGCATGACAGCAATATCGCATATACCTCGCAGCTCGCGCATATAGTTTCAAACGCGTATGTAAAAAGCCCGTCGCTGTTCCGCGCGGACGGCTTTTCGGCGGGGAGCTTTCTCGATCTTACAAGGGTAGCTTATCTGAACGAGGTAATGTGGTCGGGGCTGTTTATGTGTAATAAAGAGGCTCTGCTGTTTGAGATAAATACAGTTATCGAAAAGCTGGAGGAGTACCGCGACGCGATGAACGACGACGATATTGACAGGCTCAGGGAGCTGCTTAAGGTCGGGCGTGAGCGCAAGGAAAAAAGCATGGAATTTTACGGGCAGGGCAGATAGGTCAGAGCAGTAAAACG